>DAIOXD010000087.1:0-7467 GCA_036758145.1 Candidatus Limnocylindrales bacterium | reverse complement strand
ATGTCGGGTGACGCGCTGACGGGCGCCGAATGGTACCGCAACGTCCGCGCGGGACTTATCGAGGCAGGGAATTCGCCCGCCGAAGGCGTCGATGCGCGCCGCACCCATAGAGCACGAGGATGAGCGTGGTGATGAAACTGCCTGCGAAGCCCGCGATCACCGGGAGGGGTCGATAGTTGAATGCGACCATGTGGTCGCCCGCCGGGATCGCGACCCCGCGCAGAGCGTCGTCGACCGGCAGGATCGCCGCGGGCGAACCGTCGATCGTGGCCGCCCAGCCGTCGTCGTAGGTATCGGCGAGGACGAGAATTCCCGACGCCCCAGACTGACTGCGGACGACCACCTCATCCGGCGTGTCGGTGACGATCGAGGCTGTGTCGTCGGCGGCCGGAGACGTCGACCCGGCCCCGGCAACGAGCGCGGCACCGGGGTCCGATGCAGCGAGGTAGACCTGGTTTCGAAGGTCGTCACTGGTCGCCCGGCCGAGAACGGCGATGAGCGCCGCGCGGTCAGGCACGACCGTCGCCGCGTGGACGATGAACGCCCGCGGAAACGCCTGTCCGTTCTCGTAGACCGTGGTGTTGCCGTCCTGGAACCTCTGGAGGAGCGTGGGATCGGTGAGCGTCTGGCCCGCCACCTGCAGCCACCGGACGCCGAGGAGATTCGCGATCGGCCGTGAGAGCTCTGGGCCGAACGCGTACGCCCGATTGCCCCACGCGTGGAAATAGCGGTAGATCGTCGGGTCGAGGTCCAGATGTGGCGCGATCATCCCCCCGAACAGCTCGTGGTAGCGGAGCGGATAGATCGTCTCGTAGCCATCGACCATGTCGAGCCCCGTCGTGAGCCCGCGATTTGGCTGAGCCCCGATCGACAGGACCCGCCCCGGGCCGGGTTGGGCGGCGATGAATGCCAGTGCGGCGGTCGGGGTCACATTGGCGCTCCACGTGCCGAGCCGCCCGTCCAGGTCTCGCTCCGCACGGCTGAACACGAGCCGCTCGCCGGCCAGGCTGACGAGGAGCAGCAACCCGATGGCCGCCCAGAACCGGCCGCCACCACCCGCCACGATGCGAGGTCGGTTGCCGGCGACGAGAACGACAGCCGCGCCCACGATGACAGCCCCGCCGATCAGCGCCCCAGCCGCCAGCAACCAGCCGGCGGCGAGCTGCGGATCTGCCGGCGGCCGCCGGACGTGTCGGAGGGCCGCGATCGCCTCGAACCCCACGGCGACCAGAGCGATGCCAAACACAGCAAGGCCCAACCGACGCCGTCCGTGCGACAGCCAGGCGAGCACCCCGGGCGAGGTGGCCGCCGAGATCCCGATCGCCACGTTTATCGCGACCAGCACCGGCACGAGATGACGCACACGAACGAACTGGAACGAGCCAATCAACGGCACGTGCACGAGCGGGCTGGCCGCGAGGGTTGCAATGAGGTCCGCCACGGGAATGGCGAGGAGCAGGCCCAGCGCGAACCGTAACCGCCGACTCGGGCGCGGCACGACGAGGGAGACCGCAAGGAACGGCAGCGCGATCGCCCCCGGGAAGAAGCTGCCGTAGATGTCCGCCGAACCGCCGAATGTTCCGACCGTCCGCACGCCGAGCACGATCTCGGCGTATCGATGCAAGGTCTCGTTGACGGCCTGTCCGACCGTGACGACCGGCAGGTCCCAGATCGCGCGCTGCGAGCCGGGCACCGCGAGGATCACGGCAAGGAGCACCGGTGCGGCGAGGAGCCCTGCGCCCGCCCAGATGCCGACGAGACGTCGCACCCTGTGCGGCCACTCCGCCACTCCGGCGGATGTCGCGAGCACATAGATCAGCGCGACGACGCCGTCGATCAGGACGATCTGGAGGAGACTCGACAGGAACAGGAAGGCCACGACCGCGATGGCGATCAGGTGGTGTCGCCGTTGACCCGGCTCGCTGGCCAGCGCTCGGTCGGTCGTCCAGAGGACCAGCGGGAGCAGAAGGGCCGCGTAGCCCAGGATGTACTGCCAGAACGCGAACGTGGCGATCAAGCCTCCGGCGAAGCACGCGATCGAACGGAGCCGGAGCGAGTCGCGCAGAAACAGGTGCATGCCCCAACCGGCTGCGAAGGCCATGAGGGCCGAATTGATCGCGAACGCCAGGAACGGCGGGACGAGGAAGCTCAGGACGACGTCGGGCGCCGTGGGCGGGAGGGCGAACTGGGCGAACAGGGCGTTGCCCGAGGTCAGGTGCGGATCCCAGAACGACGGCCCGAACGCCTTCCAGTCGGCGGCGATCGAGAACAATCGCGGGATGTCGTCGTCAAAGACGTCATGGGCGTACTGCGACGCCGATTCGCCCGCGAGGAGCATCTCGGTGATGGGGTAGGCGAGGACAGCCGCGAAGGCATAGACGATCCATGGCCAGCGCTCCAGGCCGCCGGCGATGGACCGAAACCGGTCGATCACGATGGCCGGTCCAGGACGCTCATCGGTCGTATTGTGCGGTTCACCCCGAGCCAGGAGGTCGTCGAGCGATCGGCGACTCGGCGTCGGGCCGACGATCTGAGCACAGCCGGCGGGGTACGCTACGAAGGGGCCGCTCGGGCGAGCGACCCGCGGCCGGACCGGACCGAGGAGATGGAGGCGATCACCGACGTGCTCGAGACACTTCGCGGTCGTCGCGTGCTCGTCACGGGTGGCTCCGGAACGATCGGAGCGCGCCTCGTAGAGCGGCTTCTGGAACTCGAGCCTGCTGTGGTGCGTGTCTTCGGCCGCGACGAGACGAAGCAGTTCTACCAGCGTCAACGGTACCCCGGACGGAGCGACGTTCGATTTCTCATCGGTGACATCCGCGATCGGGACCGCCTCGGCCGCGCGATGGAGGGCATCGACCTCGTCTTCCACTGCGCCGCGCTCAAGCATGTTGAGTCCGGCGAGTACAACCCGTTCGAGGCGACCCAGACGAACATCGTCGGGACCCAGAACGTCATCGACGCCTGCTTCGCGAACGGGGTGAGCCGGATGATCCTCACCTCGTCGGACAAGGCGGCAAACCCGACGTCGGTCATGGGCGCGTCGAAGCTCCTCGCCGAGAAGCTCGTGAGCGCCGCGACGAATTACCGCGGGTCCCATCCGGCGACATTCGCGAGCGTCCGCTTCGGGAACGTCCTCGGCTCACGCGGCTCGGCCCTGGAGCTGTTCTTCCGCCAGATCGCGGCGGGCGGGCCCGTGACCGTGACCGAGCCGACCATGACGCGCTTCGTGATGAGCACCGACCGAGCCGTGGAGCTCGCCATTCGCGCGGCCCAGATCGCGCGCGGCGGCGAGGTGTTCGTGTTCAAGATGCCGGCCGCCCGTCTCGCCGACCTGGTGGCGGCGGCGATTGCGGTCGCCGCGCCGGCCCACGGGCTCGATCCGGCCGCGATCGCGACGCGGACGATCGAGCCGCGCCCTGGCGAGAAGGCCTACGAAGAGCTCATGACCGAGGACGAGTCGACGCGGGCCCGCGATGTCGGCGACATGCTCGCCGTGATGCCGTCCATCGAACCGCTTCCCGACGTCGTCGAGGCGTACCGATCGGCGACACCGGCTGCCGTTGGGGCCTACCGATCCGACCGGGTCACGCCGTTGCCGCTGGACGAGGTCCGCGAGCTCGTGGCCAGCACCTTCGAGCGGGACGGGCCGGGGACGTGAGGATCCTCGTCACCGGTGCCGCGGGATTCATCGGGCGGTGGGTGGTCGGCGAGCTCCTGGCCCGCGGCCACACGGTCCTGCCCGTGGACAATCTCGTCGCCGGGGACGTCACGAACCTCGCCGAATTCGCCGGTCGGCCCGGCCTCCTGCCATTCGAGGATGGCGACGTTCGTGACGCGGCGGCGTGCCGCCGCTGGACATCGGGCGTCGATGCGGTCGCGCACCTCGCGGCGTCGATCTCGGTCCAGGATTCGATCGACGATCCCGGCAGCACGTTTGACAACGACGTCGTCGGGACGTTCAACGTGCTCGAGGGGGCGCGAGCGAGCGGGGCTCGGGTGCTGTTCATGAGCACCTGCATGGTCTACGACCGCGCGTCGACCCCAGAGGGCATCTCCGAATCGCACCCGACGAAGCCGGCCTCGCCGTATGCCGCCGCCAAGATCAGCGGCGAGGCCCTGACGCTGTCGTACTGGCACGCTTATGGGTTGCGGACAACGGTCGTCCGACCGTTCAACACGTACGGGCCGTTCCAGCGCTCGGTCGGTGAGGGCGGCGTCGTCGCCATCTTCACGCGGCTCTCCCTACGGGGCGAGACCCTCCGGATCTACGGCGACGGGACGCAGACCCGGGACCTGCTGTACGCGACTGACTGCGCGCGCTTCGTCGCCGAGGCGCTCATGTCCGACGCCGCAACCGGGCGGATCCTCAACGCGGGCACCGGCGCGGACGTGAGTGTCAACGACCTGGCCGCCGCGATCGAGCCCGACCCGTCGCGGATCGTTCACGTCGAGCACATCCACCCCCAGAGCGAGATCGCCGTGTTGCGCTGCGACGCGCGCGAAGCGGAGCGCGTCCTCGGCTGGCGGGCCGAGGTCCCGCTCGACGAAGGTCTCCGCTGGGTGCGGACCTGGATGGCGGAGCGCATCGGCGAGGGGATCGCCGTCCGATGAGCGGGCCACGTGCGTTGACCAGCCAGGCGACCGCGCGGCTGGCGATCGACGGCGGGGAGCCGGTTCGATCGACCATGCTGCCGTACGCCCACCAGTCCATCGACGATGACGACATCGCCGCGGTCGCGGCGGCCCTGCGTTCGGACTGGCTGACGACCGGGCCCAGGGTCCCGGCCTTCGAGGCGGACCTCGCCGCGTTTACGGGCGCCCGCCACGCGATCACGTTCAGCTCCGGGACCGCGGCCCTCCACGGCGCTGCGGCGGCTGCCGGCCTGGGCGCGGGCGACGAGGCGATCACGACGCCGATGACGTTCGTGGCCACGGCGAACTGCGTCGTATACGTGGGTGCGGAGCCGCGATTCGCCGACGTCGATCCCGGAACGCTCCTGATCCGCCCCGGTGCCGTGGCCGCGGCGATCACGCCCCGGACGAAGGCCATTCTCCCGGTGGATTACGCCGGCCAGCCGGCCGACTATCCGGCCCTCCGTGCCATCGCCGACGCGGCGCCCGGTGGCCCGCTGACGATCATCGCCGACGCGTCGCACTCGCTCGGCGCGACGCTGGATCGACGGCCCGTCGGCACCCTCGCCGACATGACTGTCCTCAGCCTCCACCCGGCGAAGATCCTGACGACGGGCGAGGGCGGCGCCGTCCTGACCGATCGCGACGACTTCGCGGAGCGATTACGCCGCTTCCGGAATCACGGGATCGCGACCGAGCTGGCCGCTCGGCGCGACTGGCTCTACGACATGGTCGACCTTGGCTACAACTACCGCCTCACCGACATCGGCGCCGCGCTTGGATCGAGCCAGCTGGACCGCGTGGAGGGCTTCCTCGCCAGCCGGCGTCGCCTGGCCGCGCGCTACCTCGAGCGACTCTCAGGTCACGAGCTGCTCGATCCGCCGGTGGTCGTGAATGGCGCGGATCCCGCCTGGCACTTCGCCTTCGTCCAGCTCCGGCTGGACCGCCTCCGGGTCGACCGCGGCACGATCTTTCGCGCCCTGCGGGCCGAGGGGATCGGGGTGAACGTTCACTACATCCCCGTCCACCGGCACACGTTCTACCGCGATCGGTTCCCCGGCGTCTCGATGCCGGTCGCGGAGGCCGCCTACGAGCGCCTCCTGACGCTTCCCCTCTTCGCGACGATGACGTCCGCGGACGTCGACGACGTCGTGGTGGCCCTCGACAAGGTCACCGCGGCGTACCAGGCCGCCTGACGACACCATGCGCACGATCGCCGTGATCCAGGCGCGAATGGGCTCGACGCGCCTGCCGGGCAAGGTGCTCGAGCTCCTCGAGGGCCAACCGATCGTCGGCTGGACGATCGCCGCCGTCCGGGCCACACCGGGCGTCGACGAGGTGGTCCTTGCCACCACCGAGCAACCCGAGGACGACCGTCTCGTCGAGTCGCTACGGGCATACGACGTCCGCGTGCATCGCGGGCCGACCCACGACGTGCTGCGCCGGATCGCTGACGCCGTCAGGCCGCTGGACCCGGACGTCGTGCTCCGCCAGACCGCGGACAACCCGTTCGTCGATCCCGAGGTGATGGCCGCGCAGCTCGCGCGCCTCGCCGACGGACCATTCGACTACGTCGGCATCGCGGGCCTGCCGCTCGGGATCGGGGGCGAGGCGGTGCGGGCGACGGCGCTCCTTGCCGCCGATCGCGAGGCAACCGAGGCCGCCGATCGCGAACACGTGCTCCCATTCGTGTACACCCGGCCGGACCGCTTCGCCATCGGCTCGCTTCACCCGTCGCCCGCCTGGAGACACCCGCGCTACACGGTGGACACGCTGGCGGACCTGGCGTTCGCCCGAGCCGTCGCGGGGCGATTGCCCGGTCGCAAGCCGCCCGCGCGGCTGGTGGACCTCGAGGCGATCGTTGGCGCCGGCGACATCTCGAGGCTCTCGAAGATCACCGCCGCGGTCGAGCAGCGCGACCCGCGTCACTCCGACCTGAAGCCCTCGAACGCGGGCTCCGAGCGCTGACATGGACGTGGTCCGGATCGGCGATCGCGACATCGGCGGCGACGCCCCCGTGTACATCATTGCGGAGGCCGGCTCGAACCACGATCGGAACCTCGACCAGGCCAAGCGGTTGATCGACGTAGCGGCCGAGGCAGGTGCCGACGCGGTGAAGTTCCAGACCTTCGCTGCGGACCGCATCGTCGCCGAGACGAAGACCCGCGCGAAATACCTGGACGGCCTCCTGCCGCCCGACAAGACGATGTCGGACCTGTTCCGGGACCTGGAGCTGCCACGCGAGTGGCACGCGACGCTGTTCGAGCACGCCACCGCCGCCGGACTGGATTTCCTGTCGACGCCGTTCGACCACGAGGCGGTGGACCTCCTGGATGGCCTCGGCGTCAAGGCCTTCAAGGTCGCCTCGTACGAGCTGTGGCATCTGCCGCTGATCCGCGACGTGGCGTCCCGCGGCAAGCCGATCATCTGCTCGACGGGCATGGCCGACATGGCCGACGTCCAGGAAGCCGTGGACACCGTCGCGGCGACCGGCAACGCCCAGCTGATCCTGCTGCACTGCGTCGTCAACTACCCGCCGCCGTTCAGCGACCTCAACCTCCGCGCAATCGAGACGATGCGTCGCGCGTTTCAGGTGCCCGTCGGCTACAGCGATCACAGCGACGGGATCACAGCGCCGATCGTTGCGACCGCCCTCGGCGCGGCCGTCATCGAGAAGCACTACACGCTGAGCCGCGACCTGCCCGGGCCGGATCATCGCTTTGCGATCGAGCCGCACGAGCTCAGTGCGATGGTCCGCGGGATTCGCGACGCCCAGGCCGCGCTCGGGTCCGGCATCAAGCGCATGGCGCCCGCGGAGGCGGACCTGTACGT
>DAIOXD010000086.1:0-7517 GCA_036758145.1 Candidatus Limnocylindrales bacterium | reverse complement strand
GTGGCCTCGCGCACCATCGACGCCACGAGGGCGTGCGCGTCGTCGGCCTCTTCCCAGGTCACGACCGGCAGGAAGCCGGCGGCGGCGGGCGGGCAGGAACGTGCCGGGGTCGCCTCGAGTCGGGGCGCCACGAGGGCCCAGTCCCCCGCCGTCGGGATGACGAGCATCGTCAGCCGCTCGAGCGGCATCGCCGGATAGCCGGCCAGGTAGCGCATGTCCGCGCCGACCCCCACGAGGATCGCGCCGAACCCCGCCTCGCGCGCGAGGTCGCGCGCCGCGGCGAGCCGCTCACGGTAGCGCTCGGCCGGGATCGACGGGCGGGACGTGGTCATGCGGTCGACTCCACGCCCCGATCTGCCGCCAGCCAGGCGGCGAGCTGCCGCGGACCGTCCTCGAAGAGCCGGCGGTACGGGTGCACGCGGTCGGCGCCCGCCGCGAGGGCGCGCCGGCGGAGGGCAACGTCGTCGTGCTGGCCGACCGCCAGGACGGCCCGGCCGGCGGCATGCGCCAGGGCGATCGCGGCGACGGGGTCGTACGCCCGCGCCGTCATGTCGACGATCACGTGGTCGACGTCGCCCAGCGCCGCCACCAGGGCCGCCGCGGAGCGGACGGGCACGGCGACCGCTTCAGCGCCCCGAACCAGATCGGCCAGGCGAGTCGCCCAGATGAGGTCATCCGCGAGGATCGCGATCCGGGCGGTCAGTCGAGCGTCTCCGCGAGATGGTGGAAGACATCGCGGGCGGTCACGACGCCGGTCGGCCGGCCGTCCTCGACGATCGGGATATGCCGGAAGCCGCCGACGGCCATCTTGTGGATCGCGATGGCGATGGGATCATCGGAACGAAGCACGACCGGATCGGGCGTCATGAAGTCGCCGACCCGGAAGGCGTCGAGGCGCGTGCCAGCAGCCTTCACGACGGCATCGCGGTCGGTGAAGATCCCAACCAGCTGTTCGTCGACGGTGACGAGCACGCAGTCCGCCTCGGCCGCCTGCATCGTCGCGATGACGACATCGACCGGTGTGTTCGGCCCGACCGTCAGGGGCGGCGGGGCTCCGAGGTCGTCGAGGTGGTCACCGAGCAGCCGGCCGTGGAACGACAAGGTCGGCTGCGGGACGCCGCCGCCCGCAAGGTCGGCGCCGCAGTTGTCGCACACCTCGGCGCCCGTGAGGTTCTCGAAGCCGCACACCGGACAGATCATCTCGGGTCCTCGCGTCCTACTCGACCGTCCAGGTCTCGCCGCCGTTGAGGACATCGGCGAGGTCGCCCGCGCCGTCCTTCGCGATGGCCGACCGGATCTGGTCCTCGATGAGGCGATCGTGGGTCGGCCGTGGGACCGCACGCAGGACCCCGACCGGGACCGGGTAGTCCGGCCAGGACATGCGCGACAGCATCAGTGCCAGGAATGGTTCCTCGGCGGTCTCGTCGTGGACCAGCAGGTCCGCCTCCGTGACGCCGTCTTCGCCGATGGTGACGACCTCCGGGTGGAGACCCACCAGCCGGATGCCCTTGTCGCGGTCCTTGCCGAAGATCATCGGCTTGTCGTGCTCGAGGAAGAGCATCCGATCCTCCCGAACCTCACGGTCGGTGAAGTCGCGCCACGCCCCGTCGTTGAAGATGTTGCAGTTCTGGAGGACCTCCACGAACGAGGAACCCTTGTGGTGACCGGCCCGCTCGAGCGTGCCCTGCAGATGTTCGGTGTGGGTGTCGACCGAACGGGCGACGAAGCTCGCCTCGGCGGCGAGGGCGATGGTCAGTGGCACGATCGGCGTGTCGACCGTGCCGGCCGGCGTCGACTTCGTACGCTTGCCGAATTCCGAGGTCGGTGACGCCTGGCCCTTGGTCAGCCCGTAGATGCGGTTGTTGAACATCACGAGGTTGATGTCCACGTTCCGGCGCATCGAGTGGATGACGTGGTTGCCGCCGATCGAGAGCGCGTCGCCATCGCCGGTGATGACCCAGACCATGAGATCCGGGCGGGCGGCCTTGAGCCCGGTCGCCAGGGTCGGCGCCCGGCCGTGGATGGTGTGGAAGCCATACGTGTTCATGTAGTAGGGCAGCCGCCCGGAGCAGCCGATCCCCGAGATGAACACGATGTTCTCGCGGGCGTAGCCGAAGTCGGGCATGACCTTCTGGGTCTGCGCCAGGATCGAATAGTCGCCGCAGCCGGGGCACCAGCGGACCTCCTGGTCGGAGACGAAGTCCTTGCGGGTCAACTGGATCACTGCCGCGTTCGCGGCGCTGAGGGCGGGTTGGGGCGGGACGGTGGCGTCGGCCGGGTGGCCGTTGGTCTCGGTCACAGGTTCCCCTCCGCGAGGATTCGATCCGCCTCGTCGATGATCTCGGCGATGCGGAAGGGCTTGCCGCGGACCTTGTCGTATCCGATGGCGTCGATGAGATAGCGGGCCCGGATCAGCATCAGGAGCTGGCCCAGGTTGACCTCCGGGATGAGCACCCGGCGATAGTTGCGCAGGACCTGCTCGGTGTTGGCCGGGAACGGGTTGAGATGCCGAAGATGCGCGTGGGCCACCGACTTCCCGTCGGCCGTCAGGCGCTCGACCGCCGAGCGGATGGCGCCGTACGTCGATCCCCAGCCGAGGATGAGCAGGTCGCCTCGCTCGGGTCCGTAGACCTCGAGCGGCGCGATGTCGTCGGCGATGCCGGCCACCTTGGCCTGGCGGTAGAGCTGCATCCGGTGGTGGTTGTCGGGGTCGTAGCTGACGTTGCCCGTGATGTCGGCCTTCTCGAGCCCGCCGATGCGGTGTTCGAGCCCCGGCGTACCCGGCACGGCCCAGGGTCGCGCGAGGGTGTCGGGGTCGCGCTGGTACGGGCGGAACGTCGCCGGGTCGGTCGCGTTCGCCACGCCGATGCCGGGCAGGTCCGCGTACGACGGGATCCGCCACGGCTCGGAGCCCGTCGCGAGGAACGCGTCCGAGAGGAAGACGACCGGGGTCATGTACTTCAGGGCCAGCCGGCAGGCCTCGATCGCGAGGTCGAAGCATTCGCCCGGCGTGGCCGGCGCGACGATCGGCAAGGGCGAGTCGGAGTTGCGCCCGAACATCACCTGGAGCAGGTCCGCCTGTTCGTTCTTGGTCGGCATCCCGGTCGAGGGTCCGGCGCGCTGGACGTCGATGACGACGAGCGGCAGCTCGACCATGACCGCGAGACCCATCGCCTCGGTCTTGAGCGCGATGCCCGGCCCGGAAGATGCGGTCAGGGCCAGCGCCCCGCCGTACGACGCCCCGATGGCCGCCCCGATCGCGGCGATCTCATCCTCGGCCTGGAACGTCTTGACGCCGAACGTCTTGTAGCCCGACAGCTGGTGGAGGATGTCCGACGCCGGGGTGATCGGGTAGCTGCCGTAGAACAGCTGGCGGTCGGCGAGCCGCGAGGCGGTCAGGAAGCCGAGCGCGGTCGCTTCGTTGCCGGTGATGTTGCGATAGACCCCGGGGTCGAGCTTGGCCGGCCGGACGCGGTAGTGGGTGTGGAACGCCTCGGTCGTCTCGCCGAAGGCGTAGCCCGCCTTGAGCGCCCGCTTGTTCGCCTCCGCCACGATCGGGCGGGCGCCGAACTTGCTGTCGACCCAATGGATCGTCGGCTCCATGCTCCGCTCGTAGAGCCAGAACATCAGGCCCAGGGCGAAGAAGTTCTTGGTCAGGTCCTTCTGCTTGCTCGTCATGTCGAGGCCCTCGAGCGAGCGCTCATTGAGCGTCGAGATGGGCACCTCGAAGACCGTGTACGACTTGAGCGAGCCGTCCGTCAGCGGGTTGCTCGCATAGGCGGCCTTGTTGAGGTTCTGCTGGCTGAAGGCGTCGCTGTTGACGATCAGGGCGCCACCCGCCGGCAGGTCGCCGACATTCGTCTTGAGCGCCGCCGGGTTCATCGCCACGAGGACGTCGGGCT
This sequence comes from Candidatus Limnocylindrales bacterium, assembly GCA_036758145.1. Classification (GTDB taxonomy): domain Bacteria; phylum Chloroflexota; class Limnocylindria; order Limnocylindrales; family CSP1-4; genus SPCO01. The sequence goes on along the minus strand of DAIOXD010000086.1, from coordinate 3,615 downwards.
GGTCGCCCGGGGTGTGGATCTCAGACGACGAGAAGCTGATCTGGAAGCCAGAGACGCCCGGCAGCGAACCGGCCGGGGCGCGGATCTCGGCCGGGAAGTCCGGCAGCGTGCTGATGTCATTGCCGAAGACCGCCGCCGTCCGGGTGAACTGGGTTCCCGTCAGCTGCATCCCGTCGCCAGAATCGCCGGCGAACCGGATGGTGACTCGCTCGAGCTCCTGGACGTCGGGCCCGAGCTCATGCGCTTCGGTGACCGTCACGCTCCCTCCGGCTGCTTCATCCGCTGATGCGGGCGGGGCGGGAGGTTGAGCAATTCCTCGGGGAACGACTCGGCCAGGTACTTGATGATGTCCGACTGGCGCACGACGCCCACGAGCTGGCCGGCCTCGTCCACGACCGGCACGTTCCGGTAGCGCCCGGTCTGCATCAGCAGGATCGCGTCGAGGATCGTCTGGTCGAGGTCGAGCGTGTGCGGGTCGCTCGTCATCAGGGTCTCGACGGGGCGGCTCAGATCCACGCTGCCGCCCACGATCTTGCCGAAGACATCCCGCTCGGTCAACACGCCGACCAGGGTGCCACCGGCGTCGCACACGAAGACCGAGTCGCCTGTCCCGGTGCGCTGGATGGCCCGTACGCAATCGGCCAGCGACGTGCCCGGCAGGACGGTCACGGGTTGACGTCGACTCAGGACGCGCAGCCGCTCGTCGACGATGGTCGGCACGCGGCGGACGACGGCGGATTCGGTGATTTCACTCACGCGTCGAGTGTATCCGCTTCGACGGTTTCGCCCCCCGGTCGCTGACGACCTGCCATGATGCGAGCAGCCCGGTCGCGGGGGCGGCCTGGGGGAATGGGAGGCTCATCTGTCGCGCTCCGGCCGCCGCCGACTGCTCGCTGCGCCTGGCCTCGTGGTCGTCGCCCTGATGGTGGCGACCTGCGGTGGCACGGCCGCACCCTCGCCGAGCCCGACCGCGGAGCCGACGCCGACGGCGATCCCCCTCCCGACGGCGAGCCCGGCCGACGTGTCGGCGGTCTTCCTCAAGGCGATCACCGCGTCCGACTTCAGCGCCGCAGAGACCTTCTCGGGCACGATCACGGTCGGCGGCAACAACGGCGGGATCTCCGGCACCGGGGTGATGAGCGGCCGTGATTCCAGCGACACCGTCACGATCAGGACGAGCACCACCAGCCAGGTCACCTCGACGATCTCGGTCGGAGCGACCACGTGGTCAAGGGAAGATCCGGGCCCGTGGCTCGAGGATCCGAAGCCGGCGACACCGAAGAAGGGCCTCGACGACTACCTGCACGGCCTGACGAAGGTGGTCGATCTCGGGCTCGAGACGCAGAACGGCCAGCAGCTCCATCACCTTCAGGCGGCAGCCGGGAACACCATCCCTCCCGAGTTCATCGGCTTCGCCAGCGGCGCGAACGCCAAGGACGGCGCCTTCACCATCGACTTCTACGCGACCAACGACGGGACGCCGGCCCTCGTCGTCCTCGAGGGCACGTGGACCTACGTCAGCGGCGATGCGGAGGCCCCGGCCTCGACCACCTATGACGTGGCATTGAGCGACGTCGGTACACCGCAGACCATCAAGCCGCCCACTGACGTGTGGATCCGGTACCACTCGAAGAAGGGCTACACGATGGCCCACCCGGCGACTTCGAAGGTCACCTCCGACAAGGACAAGGACACCTATCCCCTGAGCGGCCAGGGCCGCGTCTACGTGGCGATCACCGCGTACAAGGGCTCGACCACGGGCTTCGCGTCGGCGCTCAAGGTCTCGTATCGCAAGCCGTTCGGTGGGGACCCCACCTCCGAGACGCAGCGAACCCTCGGCGGCCAGGCGGCCATCCGACTCGCGTATCAATACAGGAACGCCGTTGGTCAGAACTCGTTCATCGTGGATGACGTCACGACGCGGGGCGGCACTGGCTGGGAGGTCTTCCTCGCGACCGCCGGCGGCACCGATGATGTCGCCATCTTCAATCAATTCGCCGCGACCTTCACCTTCGATCCATAGGGTCGACGGCGGCCTGATGGATCGGCGACGCGCCGTCGGAATCGGCCTCGTCATCCTCGCGGCGCTCGCGTTCGGATCGGCGTCGGTCCTTGCCCGCCCGGTCTACGACACGGGGATGGGTTGGCTCGGGCTCGTGACCTGGCGCTTCCTGATCGGGGCGACCCTCGCCTGGCTCTGGGTCGCGATCTCACGGGGTCGGCGGGCGGCCGTCGGTCGGCTGAGTCGTCGCCAGGTGGTCGTGACGATCGTGCTCGGGGCGTTGTTCACGGGCAACTCCGGGACCTATTACGCGGCGCTCGAGACGGTCCCCGCGGCCCTGGCGGGCGTCCTCGTGTACACCTACCCGGTCATCGTGGCCGTGCTGTCGATCCGGTTCGCGACGCGCCTGCCGGGTCGGCGGCCGTGGATCGCACTGGCCCTCGCGATCGCGGGCGTCATCCTGGCCCTTGGTGGCATCGATGTCGCGAGCGCCCCGCCGATCAGCGGGTTGATCCTGGTCGTGGTCTCGTCGGTCATCTATTCGGTCTGGATCATCGCCTCGGCGCGGCTTTCGGGCGAGCGGCGCGATCGCCTCGGCGACGACGCGGGCGGACCGGTCGACTCGACCTCCGACGCCGCGGCGACGACGGCGGTGATGATCACCTCGTCGGCCGTCGTATTCTCGGTGGCCTCGATCGCGACAGGCGGATCGATCGACCCACGTGCCGTACCGACCGCGGCGTGGCCATCGGTCGTCGCCATCGGGTTCCTGGCCTCATTCCTCGCGATCCAGGCGTTCTACGCCGGGGCACGGCGGGTGGGGGCGGCGCAGGCCGCGCTGCTCAGCACGGTCGAGCCGGCGATCATCGTGACGCTCGCCTGGATCCTGCTCGGCCAGCGGCTCGAACCGATCCAGTTCGTCGGGGCCGCGCTGATCATGCTCAGCGTGGTGGTCGCCCAGACATCGCCCCGGCCGCGCGGGGCGCCGGAGCCGGCGATGCCGCTCGAGGCGGAGACCCCGGCGGAGGATCGTGCCTGAGACCGGGGATAGGCACGGTTCGGGCGCCGGGCGATCAGGCGCGCGCGGCGGCCAGCACGGCTCGCGCGCCCGCGAAGATGAACGCGGCGTCGGAGCCGAGTCCGATGAAGCGGAAGCCGAGGTCGCGATGTCGCGGCAGGGCCGTCGCGTCGCGTAACAGGATCCCGGCGACCTTGCCGGCCGCCTCCGTGGCTGCCACCACGCGGCGCAGGGCGTCCAGGTAGGTCGGATCGTCGAACTGCCCGGGGACGCCCAGGCTGTGCGACAGGTCTGTCGGGCCGACGAAGAGGACATCGGCCCCATCGATCGCGGCGATCGCGTCGGCATGCTGCACGGCGCTCGGGGATTCGATCTGGATGATCCCGAGGATCCGCCGGTTCACCGCGCCGATGTCGCCGTGACCGACCTCGCTGAGCCCGGCACCGCGGGTCGACAGGGCGAGGCCGCGCGTGCCATCGGGCGGGTAGCGCATGAAGGTGACCGCCTCGCGGGCCTGGTCCGGGTGGTCGATGCGCGGGACCATGATCCCGTGCGCCCCGAGGTCGAGCGCCCGGCCGATCCGCAATCGTTCACC
>DAIOXD010000085.1:0-7677 GCA_036758145.1 Candidatus Limnocylindrales bacterium | reverse complement strand
CGAAGAAGCCGAACGTCGGTGGGGCGACGGCCGCCTGGGTCGCGTAGAAGAGCTTCGGTCGATGGCCGCGGACCGGGGGCGGCGGCGTTCGCTCCGTCGCGGCCAGGAGGACGCGGTTGAGCTCGCCGGTCGAGATCCGCTTGCGGCGCTCGCCCCAGATGTCGATGGCGGTCTCGAGCACGCGCCCGACCCGCTGGCCGGTCTTGGCGCTGATCGAGACGATCGGGGCGAAGTCGAGGAACGGGACCTCGGCCCGGATCCACTCGACGTACTGGTTGAAGGTCCGGTCGGTCTTTTCCTCGACGAGGTCCCACTTGTTGACCGCGATGACGAGGCCCTTGCCCTCTTCGATGATGTAGCCCGCGACGTGCGCGTCCTGCGCGGTCAGGCCCTCCACGGCATCGATGACGAGGACGGCGATGTCGGCACGCGACAGGGCGTGCAGCGCCCGGAGCGTCGAATACTTCTCGGCGGCCGGCCCGGACGCGACCTTGCCGCGCCGCCGGATCCCGGCGGTATCGATGAGGACGACCTCGCTCCGGCCCCAGGCAAGCCGGGTGTCGATGGCGTCGCGCGTCGTTCCGGGCACTTCCGAGACGATCGCCCGTTCCTCACCGAGGAGCGCGTTGAGCAGGCTCGACTTGCCGACATTCGGCCGCCCGACGAAGGCGATCGCGGCCGGCTCGCCATCCTTCTCGGCGGCCATCGCGGCGTCCCAGCGGCGCGCCTCGGCATCGGTCGGGTCGAGGACCGCGCTGTCCGAGCCGTTGCCACCAAGGCCGGCGGCGCCGTCGCCGTCCGCGTCGCCCGCCTCGGGATCGCCGACCACGAATGGTTCGAGCCGGCCGGCGGCGACCTCATCGGCCCACGCCTCGGCCTCCGCATCGCGGGCCTTCCGCGCCAGCTCGGCCTCGCTCTCGGGCGGGAGGGCCCAGACGATCGCGTCGAGCAGGTCGCCCGTTCCGCGCCCGTGCGAGGCGGAGATCGCATAGGTCTCCTCCCAGCCAAGAGCGTGGAATTCGGCGCCTTCGAGCTCGCGCTTCTCGTTGTCGGCCTTGTTGACCACGACGATGACGGGCGCCGTGGCGCGGCGCAGGATCCGCGCCGCCTCGAGATCGGCCGGCGTCGTCCCGGTCGTCGCGTCGACGAGGAACAAGATCACGTCCGCCTCGCCGATCGCGAGTCGCGCCTGCTCCTGGACCCGTGCCTCGATGGGATCGTCGGGGTCGAGCTCGAGTCCGCCGGTGTCGACGATGACGAAGCGCCGCCCGTTCCACTCGGTGTCGCCGTAGAGGCGGTCGCGCGTGGTGCGGGCACGGTCCTCGACGATCGCCGAGCGCTGGCCGAGGAACCGGTTGAAGAGCGTGCTCTTGCCGACGTTGGGCCGCCCGACGATGGCGACGACCGGGATCCCGCCTCCCCTACCGCTGGCCACGGATCAGGCAGCGCCGGATTCGGCGATCCTCGGTGGCGTCGGGAGCGAGGTCGTTCGGCCGGCCGGTGTCGCGGCGCGATCGAGCGCCGCGTGGGCGAGCTCGGCGGCCTTCGCGCTGACCTCGGGCGTGCCCGCCATCTCGAGGATGCGCTCGGTCACGTCGCGCAGGTCCTCGATCGGGGTCGAGGTCCCGCCGGTCACCCCGACGATCCGCGCGTCCGCGAACGGCGCCGGGTCGGTCAGGTCACGGACGCTCTCGATCTGGATGGCGGCCGTCCCGGCGATCTCGCACAGGCGGGTCAATTCCTTGGTGTTGGCGCTCGAACGCCCACCGACCACGACCATCAGGTCGACCTCGCCGGCCGCCTCGAGCGTGTCCTGCTGACGGCGGATCGTGACCGGGCAGACCGTGTTGACGATCTTGAGCTCGTGCGCCCGCGAGACCATGAATGCCGCGAGCTGCTCGAACTTCCAGGGTGGCTGGGTCGATTGGGAGATGAGCGCCATGCGCTTGCGCCGCGGGATCGCCGCCTCCCACTCCGCCTCGTCGTCGACGACGATGGCGTCGGGCGCGAATCCGAGCAGGCCGACGACCTCGGGGTGCTTCGGGGTGCCGAGCAGGACGATGGTATAGCCGTCCTCGACGAGCTTGACCAGCTCCCGCTGCTCCTGGATGACCCAGGTGCAGGTCCCGTCGATGACCTCGAGCCCGCGCTCCTCGGCGCGTTGCATGACGTCCGGCCGCACACCGTGGGCGCGGATCACGACCGCCGCGCCATGGTCGACGTCGTCGAGCGTTTCGACCGTCTCGATGCCAAGGTCCTGGAGGTCGCGGACGACGCCCTCGTTGTGGACGACCTGGCCGAGGGTATGCGTCGCCTTGCCGGCGGCCGACGCCTCCTTCGCCATGTCGATCGCCTCGCGAACGCCGTAGCAGAAGCCGGTGCGCTTCGCGATGCGGACTTCCTGGACCATTCCCATGCGTCGATTATCGCACGGGGTCCGTTCCGGCCCTCGTGGTCAGCCTCCGATCGGGGCCGCCGGCGGTCCGTAGACGCCCTGCTGGGCAGGCGGCAGGAGCGCCGCGATGCGCTCCATGATCATCCTCGTGACGAGCGGCTTTGCGGTTCGCCGGTCCGTGCCTGGCGGCAGATCATCGGCTGGGCGGAACGCGCTTCCGACCCGGATCGTGACCCGCCCGCCGGGATGCGGCAGCCGCTGGCCCTTGGGCCAGACGCGGTTCGAGCCCGAGATGCCGATGGGCACGATCGGGGCGCCACTACGGATGGCGAGCGCCGCGAGTCCGTCGCGGGCCTCCCGGAGAGCGCCGTCCGAGCTGCGCGTCCCTTCCGGGAAGACGAACAGGATCTGGCCCTCGTCGAGGATCCGCTGGGCGAGCCGGAAGGCCTCGACATCGGCCCCGCCGCGGTCGACCGGGTGGACGCCGCCGTGGGTCGCCGTCCAGCCGACGATCGGCCAGGCGAAGAGTTCCTTCTTGCCCAGCCAGTGGATCCGCCGTCCGAGGCGCGGGATCAGCCACGCGCCGATCTCGACCGCGTCGAGGTTCGAGGCGTGGTTGGCGGCGAGGATGACCGGTCCGTCGCGCGGGATCTGATCGACGGCGCCCTCGAGCCGCACCCGACTCAACGAGCGACCGAAGATGCGACCAGCGAACGTCAGCGCCGAGAGGAATGGCGTGACCGAGTTCTCGAGCGGGGTCGGCGCCTCACTCACGCGTTGGCGCCGCTCGGTTCCGGCTTGGCCGCGCGGCGCGCTTCGACGTCGCGGATGGCGTTGACGACGGCGTCGACCGTGTCCTCGAAGCGGTTGCCATCGGTCGAGATGATCCTCGCGTCGGGAGCGGGTCGGAGCGGCGCCACGACCCGTGTCGAGTCGAGCTCGTCGCGGCGACGAAGGGCGTCGAGGATCGCCTCCGCCTCGGGTCCATTCGGGTCGATCCCGCGCTCCTCGGCACGACGGCGGGCCCGCTCCTCGACCGATGCCTCCAGGAAGATCTTGAGATCGGCGTCGGGCAGGACGACGGTCCCGATGTCGCGGCCCGCCATGATGATGCCGCCGCCCGCTGCGATCCCGCGTTGTCGATCGAGGAGCGCGAGGCGGAGCTCCGGGATGGCGGCGACCGCCGAAACGGCCGCGTCGACCGCCGGCACGTGGACGTCGTCGGTGTGATCGACGCCATCGACCAGGACGCGGGCGAGACGGCCATATCCGTCCGGTGCGAGCTCGACCTCGTCGACCAGGCCGCGCATCGCATGCGGGTACGACGCCGAGACGCGGCGCGCGAGGGCCAGCCAGGTCACCGCGCGGTAGAGGAGGCCGGTATCGCAGAACCGGTAACCGACATTGAGCGCGGCGGCGGCCCCGACGCTGCTCTTGCCGGACGACCCGGGCCCATCGAGCGCGACGACGAGCTTCATCCGGTCGGCATCCATGCGCTGAGGATAGCGGAGGCTACTTCCAGGGTGACGGCAGGCGCGTCGGCGGCTCCCGGTCCGGGAGCACGTCCGTCTGCAGTGACGGGTCGGCCGCCGGCACGTAGCGCTCCTCGAGCCCGAGCTCCTTCAGGACGATGTTTCGCCCCTGCGCGATCGCGGTCGCCTTGCGGACGCGGCCACGAGCCCGTAACGGTCGCAGGGAGCATCAGGTCCTTGGTGGCCGTGAGCATCCGGCAGGCGCCTCCTGGTCGAGATCCGGTAGTGGGTCGATCCTAGATCGTCGGTTGTCTATCGCGTCGTCCGGCTACGCTCCGCGGCAAAGGCGGCAAACCATGCGAGGGCGGTCGGGTCGACCGTCGCACCCGCGGCCGCGACTTCCGCGACCGGCCGGCCGAGGAAGAGCCGCTTGACCGGCACCTCCATCTTCTTGCCGGTCAGCGTCCGCGGGATGGCCGGCACGACGATGATCTCGTCGGGGAGGTGGCGCTGCGACAGCGCGGCGCGGATCGCGCCGTTGATGCGGCCCTTGACGGCGGTGTCCAGCTCGACGCCGTCGGCGAGAACGACGAAGAGCGGCATCCAGTAGCCGCCGCCCGGCAGCTCGAGGCCGATCACGAGGCTGTCGACGACCTCGGGGAGCCCTTCCACGACGCCATACAGTTCGCTCGTCCCGAACCGGATGCCCTGCCGATTGAGGGTCGAGTCCGAGCGCCCCTCGATGACGGCACTCCCCCGCTCCGTGATGCGGATCCAGTCGCCATGGCGCCAGACGCCCGGGTACATCTCGAAATAGCTCTCGCGGTAGCGCGCCCCGTCCGGGTCGTTCCAGAAGGCGACCGGCATGGACGGCAGCGGCGCGGTCAGGACCAGCTCCCCGGTCTGACCGACGACGGACCGCCCGGCCTCGTCGAACGCTTCCACGCGCGCCCCGAGCGACCGTGTCTGGAGCTCGCCGGCACGGACGGGCAGGAGCGCGCAGCCACCGACGAACGCGCTGACGACGTCGGTCCCGCCGCTCATCGACGCCAGCCAGACGTCGGGCTTGACCGCGTCGTAGACCCAGCCGAAGACCTCGGCGGCGAGCGGCGACCCGGTCGAGCCGATCGCCTCCAGGTGCGAGAGGTCGTTGGTCTCGCCCGGTCGGAGCCCGGTCTTCATGCACCCGGCGAGGAACGCGGCGCTCGTCCCGAACAGCTTCACCTTCGCCTGCGCCGCGAGATCCCACAGCACGTCGAGGTTCGGGTAGCCGGGGCTGCCGTCGTACAGCACCGGCACGCCACCGACGAGCATCGACCCGACCAGGAAGTTCCACATCATCCAGCCGGTCGTCGTGTACCACGACATCCGGTCTCCCTCGCGGATATCGAACATCAGCCCGACCGCCTTGGCATGCTCGAGCACGACGCCACCGTGACCGTGGACGATCGCCTTCGGCAGTCCGGTCGTGCCCGACGAGTAGAGCACCCACAGCGGATGGTCGAACGGGACGGGCTCGAAGCGGAGCGGCTCCCCCGGTCCGCCGGACTTGCCAGTCCTGCGCAGGACGTCGGCCCACATCATCTCGGCGGGGTCGTCGGCGTAGGCGGCCGGGTCGAGATACGGGATGACGACCGTCCGCTGGAGCGTCGGCAGCGCCATCCGTAGCTCGGCGATCACGCTCGCGCGATCGAACGGCTTGCCGCCGTAGGTGTAGCCATCGACGACGATGAGGATCTTGGGTGAGATCTGGGCGAATCGGTCGACCATGCTGCGTGTCCCGAAGTCGGGCGAGCAACTCGACCAGATGGCGCCGATGCTCGCGCACGCCACCAACGCGATGACGGCCTCGGGGATGTTCGGGATGACCGCCGCGACCCGATCGCCTCGTCCGACCCCGAGCCGGCGCAGACCGGCCGCCGCCGCCGCGACCGACGCCTCGAACTCCGCGCCGCTCATCTCCCGAAGCGGTTGGCGTTCGGAGGCGAACAGGAGCGCCGGCCGATCGGGGGCGAGACGCGCGATGAGCACTTCGGCGTAGTTGATCTCAGCGCCCTCGAACCAGGTCGCGCCCGGCATCGTCGGATCGGGCAGGACCCGGCTCCGGTCGCCCCCGAGCGGGATCTCGTAGTAGTCGACCACCGATGACCAGAACGCCTCGAGGTCGTCGACCGACCAGCGCCACAGCGCCGCGAAATCCTCGAACGCGAGGCCGCGTTCGCGCTCGAGCCAGCGCATGTAGTCGGTCATGGTCGAGGCATCCCGGAAGGCGGCCGACGGCTCCCACAGGAGCGTGCCTTCGGTGACCGGCGTCCGTTCGCTCATCTAGGAAAAGGGCGACCGGCGTGCGAGCGCCTCGCCGGCGACGGCCCGGCCGGCTTGCACGACGAGCCAGATGCGCGACCGATCGAGGAGGACCGACGGATCGCCGAGCGGATCGCCGTCGACGACGAGCAGATCCGCCGTCTTGCCAGCCTCGACCGTCCCGAGATCGTCGGCGAGACCGAGCGCTTGGGCGGAGCCCCGGGTCGCCGCGGTGATCGCCGCAGCCGCTCCAAGACCGGCCGCGGCCATCCGGACCAGCTCAGTGGCGCTGGCGCCGGGCGGGCCGCTGTCGTAGCCCATCGCGAGGGCGACGCCGGCCGCATGCGCGGCATCGAGCGTCTTGTGGGCGTCCTCCGCCTGTCGCTTCGCCTGCTCGACCAGCGTCGGCGCGAAGTCGCCCGCGAAGCGCTCGGCCAGGTCGGCGAAGGTCGAGAGCGTCGGGACGAGCACGATGGCGCGTTCCGCCATGAGGGCAAGCAACTCCGGGGCGCGGTGGAGCGAGAGCCCGTGCTCGATCGTGTCCACCCCCTCCTCCACCGCGATCCGGGCGCCACCGAGCCCCTCGGCGTGGGCGGCGACCCGGAACCCCATCCGGTGCGCCTCGTCGACGACGGCCCTGACCTCCTCCGCGGTCATCTGCGCGGGCTCGGGATCCTCGCGGATCACGGACCGAGCGCCCGTCGCCATGATCTTGATGTAGTCGGCCCCGTCGCGGATCTGCTCGCGGACGGCCTTGCGCATCTCCCAGGGGCCGTCCGCCTCGCGATACATCGTCCCGAAGATGCGGGCGCCCGGCGCGGTTGCCGACAGGATCCGGCCGCACGACAGGATCCGCGGACCTTCGACCAGCCCGAGCTCGATCGCGCGTCGAAGGACGATCGCCTCGCCGCCATAGCTCCCGACGTCGCGGACCGTGGTGATACCGGCGCCCAGCAGCGCAGTCGCCGTCCGGGCAAGGACGAAGTAGCCGAGTTCGGGGGGCCGCGGATCGTCCCCGTGGAGGGCCGGCGGCGGACCGAACCCGGGGCTGCGCTCGGTATCGCTCGAGACGTGCGCGTGGGCATCGATCAGACCCGGCATGAGGGTCCGCCCGGCCAGGTCGACGGCGTCGGGCGGCGGGTCGCCGGAGGCCGACCCGATCGCCGCGATCCGGCCGTCGTCGATCGTCAGCGTGGCCCGTTCGACCGGCGCGCCGCCGCGGCCATCGACCAGGCGGGCATCCCAGAGCGTGACGGTCATCGGCGGGCCGGGCGGGCCGGGCGTACCGGTCGGGCCGCGCGACCGGCCGTTTCCTCGGGACTCGGCGGTTCCGCGGGCGCGTCGGTGGTCCTGGCCCCGGCGCGACTCGTGCCGGCACCCGCGCCGAGGCCACGCACCTCCGGCGCGCGCAGCCGGCGTGCCCGGCCGCTCGGCAGGTCGTCGAGCCGTACGGGCCCGATCCGGACGCGCACCAGCCGTTCGATCGGCGACCCGACGGCGCCGAAC
>DAIOXD010000084.1:0-7697 GCA_036758145.1 Candidatus Limnocylindrales bacterium | reverse complement strand
ATCGGACCGAACGGCGCGGTCAACCTGCTCCAGACGACGACGCTGGCCGCCTACCACGACGGTCTGGAGCACTACGTCACGGCCTTCAAGTTCGCCGGCGGCGGCGGGGCGTTCGGGTCGTTGACGCCGCTGCCCGGGGTCCCGTCGAGCGTCGAGAAGGGCGGCGACTGGACACTGCAGCGCCTGGTCCGAGAGACCGAGCCCTTGCGCCTCTTCGCGGCGGACGCCGCCGTCCCGGCGGCCGCTGGCTCCGCCGAGGAGCTCATGAAGGTCAAGATCGACGCCCTCGACATCACCGTCCTGCGTGGCGGACCGACCGCGGTCGGCGCATGGGCGACCCAGCACGGCTTCCGGCTCCCACCGGACGCCCCCGAGGTGCTCGATTTCTATGCCGCCCGCTCGCCCATCTTCCTGGCCGCGGTCTTCGATGCCGATGCCGCCGCCCAGCGCGGCCAGTCGGTCGGCGACGGGACGCCGGTCCACATCACGATCCCGACCGACAACCCCTGGGTGCCGCTCCGGATCCTCGCGCTCGGCAAGACCGCGACCGAGCGGGTCGACGCCAGCGTCTATCTGCTGACCGACCGGACGCCCGCCCTGCTGCCGGTCCCGACCGGCGATAATGGCCTCTCGCTCGGACACAGCGCGGCGGCGACCCAGTCGCTGCTCGACGACCTCCGTTCGGACCGCGGGATGGGCTGGATCCCGACCTCGGCCTGGCTGACCAAGGTCGACATCGACGCGGCCGCGCCACAGCTCGGGTTCGACCTCGCGATCGACGCCTCCGGTGCCGGCGCCCCGTCGCGGGTGATGGCCGGTTTGGACCTCCCCGGCGCCGTCGTGGCCCCGGACCGCACGATCGAGACCATGCGGATCGTCCTTGGCGTGATCCTCACGGTCGTCGGCATCGGCGCGATCCTGCTCCTCGCCCGGCGTCGGCCGCCGCTCTCTATGGCGTGAGCGGGCGATGACCGTGCATCGCCGGCCGGGGCGGCTCGCCCTGGTCGGCGGCATCGCCCTCTCGCTCGGTCTGGCCGGGATGGCCGCCGCCTGGGCCCACGCGCCCGGGCTGGCACCGGTCGAGGTCGAGATCGGGATCCACTACTCGCACTATCAGCGAAGCCTGGTGACCGTCCCGGCCGGGGTGCGCGTCACCATCCTCCTGCGCAACGACGACCCGATCGATCACGAATGGATCCTCGGTGACGCGGCGCTTCATGAGCGCCACCGGACCGGGACGGAGCCGGTCCACCATTCGCGCCCGACCGAGGTGACCATCCCGGCCGGCACGACGCGGGCCACGACGATCACGTTCGATACGCCGGGCACCTACCTGTACATCTGCCATCTCCCCGGTCACGAGGCGTACGGGATGGTCGGAACGCTGGTCGTGACCGGCAGCTGACTCGGGCCTCGCGCCGGTATCCTCGCGGGGATGCGTCCCCTCCCCGCCCCATTCGACGACATCGCGGCCGGGCGCCCAGCTTCGATCGCGCTGGCGGGCCCGGCCTTGCTCGGCAGCCGCCTGCTGACCAAGGACCTCGCCTTCGACGATGCCGAGCGCGACGCCTTCCGGTTGCGCGGCCTCCTGCCCGATCGGATCCTCACGATCGAGGAGCAGATCGAACTCGAACTCGAGCACCTGCGACGCAAGGATGACGCGCTCGAGCGCTACATCGGGATGGCGGCGCTCCAGGACCGAAATGCCACCCTCTTCTACCGGCTCCTCGCCGAGCACCTCGAGGAATTCCTGCCGATCGTGTACACGCCAACGGTGGGTCGGGCGGTCGAGGAGTTCAGCCACATCATCCGGCGGACCCGCGGGGTCTGGATCACGCCGGAGGACCGCGACCGGATCCCGCAGCTCCTCCGGCAGGGTCCCTACGACGACGTCCGGCTCATCGTCGTCACCGACAACGAACGGATCCTGGGACTCGGCGACCAGGGCGCCGGCGGGATGGCGATCCCGATCGGGAAGCTGGCGCTCTACACGGCGGCTAGCGGGATCCACCCGGCGCTCACACTCCCGGTCTCGCTCGACGTCGGGACCGACAACCCGGCCCTCCTGGCCGATCCGCTCTACCTCGGACATCGCGCTCCGCGCCTGCGCGGGCCCGAGTACGACGCGCTGGTCGAGGCCTTCGTCGAGGGCGTGGCCGAGGTCTGGCCCGGTTGCATCATCCAGTGGGAGGACTTCAAGCAGGCCAACGCGCTGCGGATCCTCGATCGCTACCGGTCACGTGTCCCGTCCTTCAACGACGACATCCAGGGCACGTCTGCGGTCGTCGTCGCCGGCGTGCTGGCCGGACTGCGCGCTCTCGGCAGCGACCTCGCCGCCACCCGGGTCGTGCTGGTCGGGGCCGGGGCGGCCGGGATCGGGATCGCCCGCCTCCTTCGCCTGGCCATGCTCGAGGACGGGATGGCCGAGGCCGACGTCCGGCGCGCCCTCGTCCTCGTCGACTCGCAGGGGCAGGTCCACGACCGGCGCGAGGATCTCGACCACACCAAGCGCGAGGTGGCGCTGCCCAGCGCAGCCTTCACCGACTACGGCTTCGGGACCGAGTTCCCGGGGCTGGTCGAGACGATCGAGCGCGTCCGGCCGACGGTCCTCGTCGGGGCGACCGGGGTCGGGGGCACGTTCGACGAACCGGTCCTCCGCGCGCTGGCCGCCGGGACCGATCGGCCCATCGTGTTGCCGCTCTCCAACCCGACGTCCGCCGCCGAGGCGACCCCGATCGACGTCCTGCGCTGGACCGACGGCCGGGCGTTCGTCGCGACCGGCTCCCCCTTCGACGATGTCGAGGTCGACGGACGTCGTCGCGCGGTCGGCCAGGCCAATAACGTGTTCGTCTTCCCGGGGCTCGGGCTCGGCGCGATCGCCGCCGAGGCTCGATCCATCACCGATCGGATGTTCCTGCTGGCTGCCAGGACGCTGGCCGGCGCCGTCTCCGACGCCCGCCTGGCCGAGGGCGCGATCTACCCACCGGTCGCCGACCTGCGCGCGGTGACCCGGAGGATCGCGACAGGCGTCGCGCGCGAGGCCGTCGACAGCGGGCTCGCCGGGATCTCGCCCGACGAGGAGATCGAAGCGTTGATCGACCGCGCGATGTGGTGGCCGGCGTACGTCCCCTACACCCCGGCACGCCCGGGTGAGCGCCGACGGGTGACCGAGGCGTGACCTCGACCCATGGCGCGGTCCTGCGCACCATCGGGGAGCCCACGGCGATCGAGGAGCTAGAGGTCGCGACGCCCCGGGCCGGGGAGGTCCGCGTCCGCATCCTCGCCTCGGGCGTCTGCCACTCGGACCTCCACGTGCGCGACGGGGAGTGGCCCCGGCCGACGCCGATCGTGATGGGCCACGAGGGCGCTGGAGTGGTCACTGCGGTCGGGGCGGGCGTCCGGTCGCTCGCGGTCGGGCAGCCGGTCGCCCTCTCCTGGCTCGTCCCGTGCGGGATCTGCCGGTCGTGTCGGGCCGGGCGGCCGTGGGCCTGCCCGGATTCACCCTCGTTCCGCCATCGGCTCCCGGACGGCGCGACCGTCATGACCGACGAGGCTGGCGACCCGGTGCTGTCCTACTGCGGGATCGGGACGATGGCCGGCGCGAGCGTCGTCCCCGAGTCGGCCGCCATCGCCCTCCCCGACGGCGTGGACCCCTCGGTCGCGGCGCTCATCGGCTGCTGCGTCTCGACCGGGGTCGGAGCGGTGCTCAAGACGGCCGAGGTGCCCCCGGGTGCGAGCGTCGCGGTGATCGGTCTCGGGGGCGTGGGGCTGTCCTGCGTCATGGGCGCTGCGCTATCCGGGGCGGGGCGGATCGTCGCGATCGACCGCGTCCCGGACAAGCTCGACGCGGCCAGCGAGCTCGGCGCCACGGACGGCCTGCTCGCCGGCGAGGACGACGCCGCGACGATCGAGGCGCTGCGCGAGCTGACCGACGGCGGGCCGGACTTCGTGTTCGAGGCGATCGGTCGGGTGGCGACCGTCCAGCTCGCGATCGGGTGCCTGCCGGTGGGCGGCACCGCCGTCCTCGTCGGGATGACGGCGTTCGAGGCGCGGGCCACGTTCGCGGTCTATCCGCTGGTCGACGGCAGCCGCCGGATCCTCGGCTCGAACTACGGCTTCGCCGACCCGCCCGTCGACTTCCCGCGCTACGCCGAGCTCCACCTGGCGGGCCGACTGCCGGTCGAGCGGCTCATCGACCGGCGGATCGCGCTCGACGACGTCGAGGGCGCCTTCGATCGCCTTCGCGCCGGTGTCGGGCTCCGGCAGGTGGTCGTCTTCGACTGAGCCCGATCAGCCGCCCGTGCCGCCGGAGGATGGCGCGGCGCCCGTCTTCGGAGTGGCCGGCCGCTGGTTCCGGAGTCGGCCGTCGGCGAGGTTCGCCTGCAGCCGCGCCAGGATCCGGTCCTCGCGGGCCTGCTTGATCGTGCCGGCGGTGACCGCCGCATCGAGATCCGTCTTGACCGCCGCCAGGACAGACGCCGAGACCGTCGCGTACGGCACACCCTTGGCCGTGGCCAGGTCCTTGAGCGTCTTCCCGCCTCGGAGACTGGCGCCCAGCTCGGCCGGCGTCACCCCGAGCGCCTTCGCGGCGGCCGACAGCCCGTCCCTGGCGACGCCGAGCGCGGGCCTGGCCGCTCCACCCGCGCGGGCCGCGCCGATCCGAGCGATCCGACCGGCCAGGAGGGCACAACCGTCGCCGGCGGCCGCCTCCACGCGTGCCTTGAGCTTGTCAGCACGAGCCTTCGGGATCTGGCCGGCGGCGACGGCCGCATCGATCGTCGAGATCGCGGCCGCCTTGGCGGCGGGGGCCAGCGCGGATTCGTCGACGCCGAGGTCGGCGGCGAACGCCTTTCGGAACGCCGCGCAGGCTTCGGACGCCTTGGCGCCGACCGGTGCGCCCCCGCTCGGGGCGGCCAGGGCCGCGGCAGCGGGGATCGATGGTCGTGGCGCCGTGGCGGCGGCCACGGAACCGATGATCGTGCCCCCGACCAGGGCGGTCACGACGAGGAGTGCGGCCATCCCCGCAAGTCGGAACCTGGACATCGTGGCATCCTTCGCGTGCTGCGCGACCGGTGGGTCACGTCATTGGCGCCACCTTCGGGCCGTCAGGTCAAGAACGTGTGTGGAAATCGAGCCGTCTTCACGTTTCCTTGACCGGCGCCCGGCTAGGATGCGCGCATGGTCGCCCGAGCGCGGATCCTGGTCGTCGAGGACGAACCGCGCCTCGGCGAGATCCTGCGGCTGTATCTCGAACGGGAGGGCCACCACGTCACCGTCGTGACCGACGGGCGCGCCGCCATCGCGGCCGTCGATGCCGACCCGGTCGACCTCGTCGTGCTCGACCTGATGCTGCCGGGCGTCGGTGGAGAGACGGTCCTGACCGCCATCCGCGAGCGCGGCGAGACGCCCGTCCTCATCGCCTCGGCCAAGCGCAGCGACGCGGAGCGGATCTCCGGCCTGCGGATGGGCGCCGACGACTACCTCGTCAAGCCGTTCAACCCGCATGAGCTGACCGCCAGGGTCGCCGCGGTCCTGCGTCGAAGCCGTGGCGGCGCGGGTCCGGCGAGCGTGGCGACGGTCGCGACGACCGATCCGTCGCCACTCTCGTTCGCCGGCGGACGGCTCGTCGTGGAACCCTCGAGTCGGCGCTACACGCTCCGGGTGGTCGGCGATTCGCCCGCGACCCGCGGCCGGCTGACGCCGGGTGAGCTCGGGCTCCTTGCCGCTCTGGCCCGCCGGCCCGGCGCGGTCCTCAGCCGCGACCAGCTGCTCGAGGCGGTCACCCGCCGCCCCGACGAGGTCTTCGACCGGGTCATCGACGTCCACGTCGCCAACCTCCGGCGCAAGCTGGGCGACGATGCCGGCCAGCCATGGCTCATCGAGACGATCCCGCAGACGGGTTACCGGCTCGTGGCGGACCGGGATCAAGCGTGAGCGAGCCGTCCATCGCCCCAGCCGCTGGAGCGCCGGTGCGAACTCGCCGGTCGCTGGCGTGGCGGATCGGGCTGCTCCTCGGCGTGGTGGTCATCGCGGTCCTGCTGCTGATCGGGATCGTCGTCAACCGCGTCGTCATCAACAGCTACGAGACCGTGCTCACCGGCCAGCAACAACAGCGCCTGGACGACGCGGCGGACACGCTGGCCGACCGACTCAGCCGACCGGTCGGACTGGCACGTGCCCAGGCGCTCGTCATGCGCCTGGCGACCTCGCTCGGGGGTGAGGTCCGGGTCATCGGCACGGACGGCACGACCCTCGCCGCGTTCGGCCGGGCGCCGACCGGCGAGGGGAGCCGGTATACCGCGCCGGTCTCGCTCAACGGGCAGATCGTCGCCACGCTCGAGGCGGATCTGCCCGCCCGGGCGGGCGACCCGGGCTTCCTCCCGCTCTTCAACGTCACGCTCGCGGTCGCCGGCGTCGTGAGCGTGCTCGTCATCGTCATCGCCTCGGCGTCGATCGCCGGCCGGCTGACCCGGCCGCTCCACGATGTGGCCGCCGCCGCCCGGCGTCTCGAGGCGGGCGACCCGACGGCGCGGGCGACCGGTGGCGACGATCGCGAGTCGAGCGAGCTGGCCGAGTCGTTCAATGCCATGGCCGACCGGCTCGAGCGCTCCGAGATGCTCCGGCGACGCGCCGCGAGCGATATCGCGCACGACCTCGCGACGCCCGCCACGGTCCTCGAATCGCAGCTCCAGGCGATGATCGACGGCGTGGTCCCGAACGATGTGGCCGGTCTCGAGGCCGCACGCTCGGCCGCGGCCGCGCTCGGCGGCGTGGTCGCCGATATCGACGACCTGGCGCGCGCGGAGGCGGCCCCGCTCCAGGCGAGGCCCGCCTCGGTCGATCTCACCACGGCGATCCCGGAGATCGCGCTCGCCCTCGATGGCCCCCGTCGCGAACGGTCGGCCCGGCTGGACGTGTCGGTCGCGCCGGGGACCGTCGCCTGGGCGGATCCGGGCCACCTGGCGCGCGCGGTCCGGAACGTGGTCGCCAACGCTCTCTCGCACAATCCGGCCGGCGGCGTGGTGACGGTCACCGCCGGACGCGAGGGCGGCGCCGTCCGGATCCGCGTCACCGACCAGGGGCCGGGCATCGCGGCGGACGACGTGAGCCACGTCTTCGAGCGGTTCTATCGGGCCGACACCTCCCGCGCGACCGACCCCGCGACCGGGAGGGCGACCGGTCTTGGTCTGGGATTGACGATCGCGAGGGAACTCCTGGCGGCCAGCGGGGGGCGGATCGGCGTGGAGCGGACGGGCCCCACCGGGACGACGTTCGTGCTCGAGGTCCCCGCCGCCCGCGGCTAGGCGCGGACGGAGCGGCGGCGACTACGCTGTCGCGGAGGGCGGGCGCTGCCCGCCGGAGCGGACGGTGGCCGACCATGATCAAGATCTGGAGCGAACCGCGCGGGGCGCGATCCAAGGAACAGGTCGCGGACGTCGCGACGCTCATCTGGGTGGTGTTCTGGGTGAGCATCGTCTGGCAGTTGTTCGTGTTCCTCGCCAGCTTTGCCGAGGCCGGGCGGACGATCACGGCCGGCGGCAGGAACATGGTCCAGAGTGGGCGCGATCTGGGCGATTCGCTGGCCGGCCTGCCGGTGGTCGGCGCGCAGGTCCGCGACATCGCCCGGGGTGCCTTCGCCGGGGCCGGCGAGCCGCTCTCCTCGTTCGGGACGGAGCTGGAGCGGTTCATCTTCGTGG
>DAIOXD010000083.1:0-7702 GCA_036758145.1 Candidatus Limnocylindrales bacterium | reverse complement strand
CTACCCGGCCGGGGGTACCTCGATGACCGGCACCTGCGCCAGGACCGACTGGATGGCCTGGGCGGCGCCCAGCAGGGCGGACGACTCCGCCGGGATCACGATCTTCGTATTCGGGCTATCGGCGAACTTGCTCAGCGTGTCGAGCTGGAGGATGGCGACCAGCGTCGGATCCGGCCCGGCCGCCTTGATCGCGCCGTAGACCGTCTCGATCGCCCTGGCCCGACCCTCGGCTTCGAGGATGGCTGCCTGGCGATTGCCCTCGGCGATGAGGATGGCGGCCTGCCGTTCGCCCTCGGCGCTCTTGATCGCTGCCTGCCGGGCGCCATCGGCGACGTTGACGGCTGACTGCTGGAGGCCCTCCGACTGGAGGATCTTGGCCCGCTTCTCCTGGTCCGCCTGCTTCTGGAGGGCGAGGGCCTGGAGGATCTGCGGCGGCGGGGTGATCTCGACGATCTCGATCCGGTTGATCCGGATCCCCCACTTGTCGGTGACCGCTTCCATCTGCTGTTGGACGTCGACGTTGATCCGCTCGCGTTCGGACAGAGCCTCATCGAGCGACAGCGTGCCGATCACCGAACGGAGCGCCGTCCGGGCCAGGGCGTCGATGGCGACGTCGAAGTTGGCGATGGAGAAGAGCGCCTGCTTGGCGTCGACGACCTGGGTGAAGATCGTGGCGTTGACCGACACCACGACGTTGTCCTTGGTGATGACCTCCTGGCGATCGCCCGGCCGCGGGAACTCGCGCATATCGACGGTCACGAGGGCGTCGATGAAGGGCGCGATGATCACCAGCCCGGGCTCGTGGATGCGTCGGAACTCGCCCAGGCGCTTGACGACGCCGACGGAGCCCTGCTGGACGACGTTGACCGTATTGCGCAGCAGGTAGAAGGCGAAGACGACGAACAGGACGACGACGACGAACGCGATGATCAATGCCACCGAGGCGGAATCCATCTCAACTCTCCGGCGTGACGGACCCGGAAGCGGGTCGGACTGCGAGCGTCGTCCCGCGGACGGCGGTCACGATGACGGGATCGCCGTCGGCGATCGGGCGGCTCTCCGAGAACGCCATCCATGTCTCGCCGGCGAGCCGGACGTGACCGGGATGGAGCTGATCGCCGATCGCGTCGAGGGCGAGCGCCGTCTGGCCGATGAACCCGCCATGGACGCCCGGCGTCAAGGGCGGCTCGCCACGTCGCCGGAGTCGCGGGCTCAGCCATGGCCGGACGATCACTACGCCGCCCATCGCGACGACCAGGGCCAGCGCGGCCTGGATCCAGACCTGGCTGTCGGGGACGAAGAACGCCAGCACGCCGGCCGCAAACGCCCCCGCGGCGAGGAAGATGGCGTAGAACGTCGAGCTGTGGAGCTCGACCACCAGAAGCGCGAGGGCCGCTACGAACCAGAAGACATAGGTCGGCATAGCCGGAGTCTATGCCGTTCGCATGGAGGCGTCGTCAGCCAAGTTCAAGGAGCGGCCTGACCTCGGTCGCGAAGCGGACCATCGATTCCTCGTCGTGGGGCGAGGGGAAGCCGGCGATGAGGTGTCGGTAGCCGAGTCCGAGGAACGGCAGGAGTCGCTGGGTGACATCCTCGGGCGTGCCGACCGGCTGATCCCGCCAGCGTTCGGCTCGTCCGTTCCGCTCGAACATCGCGGCCTGGACGCGTTCGGCCTCGGCCCTGGAATCGCGGATGACGACCGTCCCGAGGCCCGTCGTCCGCTCGATCTCATCCGGGTCGCGCCCGACGGTCTCGCAATGCCGGAGGAGGACCGCCTCCTTGCGAATCACGTTATCGATGCCGCCACCGACGTTGTTGGCGTCGCCGTAACGGGCGACGAGCTTGAGGGTGACCTGCTCGCCGCCGCCGCCGATCAGGAGCGGCAGGCGTTCCTGGACCGGTGGCGGATCGTTGCGAACGGCCTTGGCCGCGTAGCGCGGACCCGAGGCCGTCGGGCGCTCACCGCGGAGCATCCCGCGCATGATCGGGAGCGCCTCGCCCAGCCAGCGGAGCCGTTCCGGGAAGCCGCTCCCGAACGGGATCCCGAACGCGGTGTGCTCTTGCTCGAACCAGGCGCCGCCGATCCCCAGGATCGCCCGCCCGCCTGAGATATGGTCGAGCGTCGTCGCCATCTTGGCGGTCAGGGCCGGCTGGCGGAACGTGTTGGCCCCGACCATCAAGCCGATGCGGACCGCCGTCGTCGCCTGCGCCCATGCGGCCAGGGTCAACCATGCCTCGAACATGGGCCCGTCCGAGCTGCCCACGATCGGGTACATGTGATCCCATGTCCAAAGAGTCGAGTAACCCAAGGTATCTGCCCGGATCCCCGCTTCCAGGAGGCTGGGCCAGTCCGTGTACTGGTTCCAGCAGAGCGCTCCGATCTTGACCTCTCCCACGACGCTCTCCTCTTGATCGGTGTCGCGCCACGCCACGACAGCGCTATGGCGTGGACGCTGAAGGCGCCGGTGTTACCGGCGTTCCCTCGCATGGCGGCAGCGCGGAAGGAGGCTCCGAGTCGACGTACTCGCGGATGCCCTCCGCGGAGACGACGATCACCGTGTGCGATGAGGCGTCGGCCGGACCCACGGCCGAAACAGGGATGCGAACGGCATCACGCGGGATCTGCCCAGCCTCTGTCGCAGCATCGGGGGCTGGCCCGCGTCCGACGATGCGGAACGCTCTCGTGGCGCAAGCCGCGACGAGCCACGTCGACTGGTCATGTGCTCCACCGCAACGATCGGAACCGTCGTGCGATTGTGAACGGTCAGCCAGGATCCGGGCTCCCGGAAGCCGCACGCCGCGAGAAGGGCGGCGATAACCACGATCGCGGCCATCACGAGCGCGGTCGCCACGTGCTCGACGACGGATGACCGTTCGGGCGAGGTCACCGTCGGGAGCCAGGCGTCATGTGCGTGGATCCTCAGCCTGCCCGATGGGCGACCTGCGCGGCCACCACGCGACGGACCCAGTCGCTGCGCGTCGTCCATGGATCGGACCTTGACGTGCCGGATCCGCTTGCCTGTCCCCTCGATCCGACCGTCCCGGTCGTGGAGATTGGCGCCGTCGGCGAGCTGGAGGTTGACGTGCGCCTTGTGCGGGATGATCGCGAACATGAAGTCTCGGAGCGACCGGCCCCGCCGGATCGCGAGCAGGCCATCGCTGCGGTCGAACGTCTCGACGGACCCGGGGAAGCCGCGCAGGACCGCGAGCCGAAGCGCTCGGGCGATCTCGGCCACGGCCGCCGCGGTCGCATCGAGATGCCGGTCGAAGGCGAGGGCGTCCTCGGAGGTCACCGGACGACGAGGTTGACCAGCTTGCCGCCGCCGGCCACGACGACGCGGTCCGGCGTTCGGCCGTCGAGGATCGCCCGGATCTTCTCGCGGGCGAGGACGGCGGCCTCGATGTCGGCCATCGAGGCGTCGATGGGCACGATCACCCGGTCGCGCAGCTTGCCGTTGACCTGGACGGGGATCTCGCGCGTGGATTCGAGGACGGCGCTCGGGTCCACCTCCGGCCACGACTGTTGGTGGATCGATGCCCAGGACTGGCCGGCAGCAGCCAGGCGCCGGCCCCACAGCTCCTCGCTGACATGCGGCGCGGCCGGCGCCAGCATCAGCAGCATCAACGTGATCGTCTCGTCCCATTCGGGCGTACCGGCCACGACGGTCCCGCGGTAGCGGAACAGCGTGTTGGCCAGCTCCATGAGCTTGGCGATCATCGTGTTGAAGCGGAACCCTTCGTAGTCCGTCGTCACATCGCGCAGCGTGCGGTGCGCCGCGGAGCGCAGGCCGGCTTGCGCCGTCGCTTCTGTCTCGCCGGCCGGCAGCGAGCCGGCCGCCGCATCCCCGGGCTCTCGCCCGTGCGCGTCGAGGACGAGCGTCCAGACTCGGTTGAGGAAGCGGTGGACGCCACCGATCCCGGTCGGGCTCCACGGCCCGCCCTGGTCCCACGGGCCCATGAACATCAGGAACAGCCTGACCGTGTCCGCGCCGTAGCGGGCGACTAGGTCGTCGGGGTCGACGGTGTTGCCGCGCGACTTCGACATTCGCTCGCCGTCGAGGCCGAGGATCTGGCCCTGGTTGAACAGCCGCTTGAACGGCTCGTCCTGCTCAACCAGGCCGACGTCGCGCATCATCTTCGTCCACTCGCGGGCGTAGAGCAGGTGCATGACCGCGTGCTCGGCACCGCCGGTGTACTGGTCGACCGGGGTCCACTCGTCGACGAGGGCGCGATCGATCGGCCCGCCGCCCTTCTCCGGTGACAGGTAGCGATACCAGTACCAGGACGAGTCGATGAACGTGTCCATCGTGTCGGTCTCCCGCTTCGCGGGGCCGTGGCAGACCGGACACGTCACGTTCAGGAACGCCTCGTCGCGGTTGAGCGGGTTTTCGCCGCTGCCGCGGTAGTCGACGGTGTCCGGCAGTCGGACGGGCAGGTCCTCGTCGGGCACGGGCACGATCCCGTCCTTCTCGCAGTAGATGACCGGGATCGGCGTGCCCCAGTAGCGCTGGCGGCTGATCAGCCAGTCGCGCAGGCGGTAGGTGACCGCGGTCGTGCCCTTGCCGCGGGCTTCGAGCTCGCCGAGGATCGCCTTGCCGCCCTCGTCGGCGGGCAGCCCGGTGTACGGCCCGCTGTTGACGAGCCGCTCACCGGCCGCGTGCGCGACGTATGCACTGTCAAGCGCGCGCTCTTCGTCACCGGCGGCTCCGCCCGCGACGACACGCCGGATCGGCAGGCCGTACGTGACGGCGAACGCGTAGTCGCGCTCGTCGTGGGCCGGGACGGCCATGATCGCGCCGGTCCCGTAGCCACCGAGGACGTAGTCGGCGACGAAGATCGGGATCCGTTCGCTGTTGACCGGGTTGATCGCGTCGGCCCCGAGCGCGACGCCGGTCTTCTCGCGATCGGTCGACAGGCGATCGATCTCGGTCCGGATCGCCGCCTGGGCGACGTACGCCTGGACCTCCGCCTTGCGATCGGGGGCCGTCAGCTGCGGCACGAGCGGGTGCTCGGGGGCGAGGACCATGAACGTCGCCCCGAACAGGGTGTCCGGGCGGGTCGTGAACACCCGCAGCTCGGCGCCGCCGGCGTGGTGCTCGGACGGGGCGGTGTCGAAGACGATCTCGCCGCCCTCGCTTCGCCCGATCCAGTTCGTCTGCTGGGTCTTGATCGGTTCCGGCCACTGCAGGCCGCTGAAGTCGAGAAGCTCGTTGGCGTACTTGGTGACCTTGAGGTACCACTGGGCCAGGTCGCGCTTCTCGACCTTCGCGCCGCAGCGCCAGCAATGGCGGTCGACGCCCTCGACCTGCTCCCGTGCGAGGGTCCCGTCGTTGGGACACCAGTCGACCGGCGACATCTGGCGGTAGGCGAGGCCCGCCTTCAGGAACTGGAGGAAGAACCACTGGTTCCAGCGGTAGTAGTCGGGATCAGCGGTGACGACCTCCGCCTCCCAGTCGAACGTCGCGCCCATCGTCCGCAGCTGGCGCCGCATGTTGTCGATGTTCGACATCGTCCAGTCGCGCGGGTTGATGTTGTTCTTGATCGCGGCGTTCTCGGCCGGTAGTCCGAACGCATCGAAGCCGATCGGCAGGAACACGTTCTCGCCGTGCATCCGATGGAACCGGGCGATCGCGTCTGTCGGCGTGATGATGTACCAGTGGCCGATGTGGATGTCGCCCGACGGATACGGGTACATCGTCAGCAGGTAGAACTTGCGCCGCGCAGCGTCGTAGAGGTCGGTCCGATACAGTCCGAGCTCGGCCCAGCGCGCCTGCCAGCGCGGCTCGATCGTCGTCGGGTCGTAGCGCTCGATGCGCGTCCGCGTCTCGGGGATGTCGGCTGTCGGGTCGGTGTCGGTGGTCTCGGTCACGTGGCCCTCGGAGACGGGACACCCCCCGCCGCGCCGGCGAGGGGTGATGGTCGGCGGTCTCGTCGCGGTTGGTGGAGCTACGGGGACTCGAACCCCGGACCCCCTGCATGCCATGCAGGTGCTCTTCCAGCTGAGCTATAGCCCCACGGAACGCGGAGTTTAGCAGAGGGCGAACGTGGCACCATCCAAGGATGACCGCGTTCGACCGGCGGGCGGCCTCGCCCTCCACGCGACACACAGGCGCGGCCGCGGTCACCGAGACGCCCGCCGTCGTCCGGCTGCCGGGCGGCACCTTGTCCTACATCCTTCGGCGGTCACCCCGGTCGCGCGGCCTGCGTGTCGTGATCCACCCCGACCGCGGCGTGGTCGTGACGGTGCCCGTCCCCGGCCGGCGCGGCTGGTCGGGCATGCCGGATCTGGAGCGTCATGTGCACTCGTTCCTCGCCGAGCGCGAGCCGTGGCTCCGCCGGCACCTCGCCGCGCAGGCCCGCGACCGTGCCGAGCTCGTCGCCCGTGGTGGCTTGCGCGACGGCGCGACGATCCGCTTCCGGGGCGACCTGCACCGCCTTCGACTCGTCGCAGCGCGGCCCGGTCTGCGTCGATCGACCGTTGAGCGGATCGGTGGTGCCGACGAGGACGAGATCATCGTCCACCTCGCCCCCGCCGACCGTCGATCGACCGGTGCGGTCCTCGAGGCCTGGCTCAAGCCGCGAGCTCGGGCCGCCATCGAGCGCGAGATCCGCCGACATGCGCCGGCGCTCTCGGTCACCCCGACGGCCGTCAGCGTTCGCGATCAGCGGACACGCTGGGGGAGCGCCTCTCGACAGGGCCGGCTGGCGTTCTCGTGGCGGCTCATCCTCGGCCCGCCCGAGGCGCTCGAGACGGTCGTCATCCACGAGCTCGCCCACCTGCGGATCTTCGGCCACGGCCCCCGGTTCTGGGGCCTCGTCGCCGGGCAGCGTCCCGACCACAAGGTCTGGCGACGATGGCTTCGCGACCACTCGGCCGAACTCCACGTCGCGCTCGACGAGCTCGACGATCAGGCGATGGGCTCGGGGCGCCCGAACAGGAATCCCTGACCGAGACGGATCCCGAGCCGCTGGAGGGTTTCCGCTTCGGCCTCGGTCTCGATCCCTTCGGCGATCATCTCCGAGATGGTGTGTCCGACGAAGTAAACGAGGCCGGACACTAGCGCTTGGCGGGCTTCATCTCACTCGCCGTCGCGCGCCGGACGAGCGCGTTCGCGCTTTCCGCCCGCGAATCCGCCGAGCAGCTCCTGGCGGTCGCCGAGCGCGTCTGAAGGCCGTGGCGGACCTGGGCGGGAGTGGTGGAGATGAGGGGACTCGAACCCCTGACCCCTGCGATGCGAACGCAGTGCTCTTCCAGCTGAGCTACATCCCCACGGACGGTCGCGCCACGTCCGCGGACGGGGGACCGGCTGGGAATGGTAGCACGAGGGTCGTGGCTTCCCGGTCGTCCTGACTGGTGCGACCTCGGTCCGCGGCGCGGTTCCCAAGGCTAGGCTGCGCGGATGCCCTTCGGACTCCTGACCGGCCTCGGTGCCGCACTGTCGTGGGGGACGATGGACGTGGCGAGCGCGCTCGCCAGCCGCCGGATCGGAAGCGTCCTGGTCACGGCCGGGGTCATCCTCGTGAGCGCGACCTGGCTCCTGCTCCTCACGCTGGCCAGCGGGACGCCCGTGATGGCCGGCCTGGGCACGCTTGCGGTGTGCGCCCTGCTCGGACTCATCGGCGCAGGCGCCTATTTCTCCTACTTCACCGGGTTGCGGTTCGGCCCGATCTCGGTGGTGAGCGGGATGGTCGCCGCCTACGG
>DAIOXD010000082.1:0-7732 GCA_036758145.1 Candidatus Limnocylindrales bacterium | reverse complement strand
GGGCATCGATCCGGCCCTCGCCCGTGATCACCAGGTCGGCGTGGGCGAGGCGGTCGGGGAAGCCGGTCGCGTCCATCACGAGGTCGATCCCGGGGCGGAGGGCGAAGGTGCGAAACCGGCCGGCGACGGCGAGCAGGCCGAAGCCGACGCCACCGGCGGCCCCCGCGCCGGGCAGGTCGCGGACGCGGGTGCCGGACGCCGCCTCGAGCGCGTCCGCGAACCCCGCGAGTCGCCGATCCAGCTCCGCGACGTCGGCCGGGTCGGCGCCCTTCTGCGGTCCGTAGACAGCGGCCGCCCCGAGCGGCCCCAGCAGCGGGTTCGAGACGTCGCAGGCGACCGCCAGCTCGACCAGCGCCAGCCGCGGATCCAGGGCGGCGAGATCGGCCGTGGCACTGTCGCGATCCGCCGCGGCCCCGAGCGACCGGAGCAGACCGGCCCCGCCGTCGGTCGTGGCGCTCCCGCCGATCCCAAGCACGATCGATCCGGCACCGGCCGATATCGCGGCCCGGACCAGGTCGCCGGTGCCGGCCGATGTCGCCGCCACGGCATCGCGCTGGCCGATCTCGACGCGCGACAGGCCCGACGCCTCGGCCATCTCCACGACCGCCCGCGCCCCGTCCTCGGAGCGCAGCCAGCGTGCCCGGATCGTCCGCCCGAGCGGATCCGTGACATCGGCCGACTGCCACTCCCAGCCGCCGGCCGCGGCTACCGCCTCGAGGGTCCCCTCACCCCCGTCTGCGAGCGGGCAGAGCAGGATCGTGTCGTCCGGCCGAACCCGTGCCCAGCCATCGGCCAGTGCCCGCGCAACCTGCACGGAAGTCAGCGAGCCCTTGAACGAATCGGGCGCGATGAGCACGGTCAGCGTTCGCGTCGTCATCGGAGGGGCCGCGATATCAGGCTGACTGATCGAAATGGGCCACTGCCTGCGTGGCCGCGCCCGAGGATCGACGGAATCGAGCTACGGCCAAGCGTGGAACGGGTCGATCGCATCAATGAGCCTGATAGCGGAGCGATCGGTGGAATAGCGGAGCGATCGGTGCAATTACGAGGTGACGCGGCGCCGCCGGGACACGCCAGCGGCCGCGGCCGTGGTCGAGGCCGCCGGCACCTGCTCGCCGACCACCAACTCCGCGAGCGCGTCCGGCCGGTGCCGCTCGAGGTACTCGGGGATCCGGATCATCGGTGGGCGCTCCTGGTCAGCCAGCTCGATGACCTCGAGCGACAACCGGCCGCGCCCGGACCGCGGCAGCTTCATGGTCGAGCCCATCTCGGCGAACAACCGGGTCTTGCGTCGCTCCTCGAGTCGCTTCATGACCGCCTGCAGGATCACGAACGACATCCGCGACAGGCCTTCCAGCTCCTGGTTGCGATGGAGCCGGCGCTCCAGGTCGACCTGGCCGAGCCCCTCGATGCCGAGCCGCTCGGTCGCGTCGATCAAGTGCCCGATCTCGACCGCATAACCGGTGAAGAACGGGATGGATTCGAGCAGCGACCGGCGCCCCGCATACTCGCCCGCAAGCGGCTGGATCATCCCCGAGAGCTCGGGGTAGAAGAGGTTGATCAACGGTCGGGCCACGAGCTCGGTGACGCGCCCGCCGCCGCCCTCGGTCAGGACGCCGTGTTCGACGATCGGGCGCTGGTAGTAGCCCTTGACGTACTGCAGCCGGGGCTCGTGGAGCAACGGCCCGAGCGTCCCGTAGACCATCCGGTGGTGCCAGTTCTTCACGTCGGTGTCGGCCCACACGATGATGTCGCCGGTCGTCTCGTAGACCGACTTCCAGAGCGCCTCGCCCTTGCCCACGAACGAGCCGTAGCGCGGCAGGATGTCGGGATGCTGGATCACCCGCGCGCCCTCGGCCTCGGCGATCTCGCGCGTCCGGTCGGTCGATGCGGAGTCGATGACGAGGACCTCGTCGAGCAATGGCACGCGCCCGACCATCTCGCGCATCGCCTTGCGCACGATCGGCCCGATCGTCTCCTCCTCGTTGAGCGTCGGCAGGACGAGGCTGATCGTCAGCTTCTGCTTCTCCTTGAGCGTGACGAGCCGGCGCAGGTCACCGAATTCGGCGTGGTGGAAGTTCGCCTCGCCGAACCAGCGCTCGACGCGGACCGGGACGGCTCGCGCTTCCTCGGCGGCGCGATCGGCGGCGGCCAGCGTCTCGGCTCGCGCGGCGAGCTGGTCGAAGGTCGTCCGCTCGATCGAATCGCGGGTCTTGACGACCATGACCGTCGGCCGCGCGCGCGCCGCGATCGCCTCGGGAAGCGCACCGAACAGATACGTCACGCCGTCGGCGCCGCCGGGCGACGCGGACGCGCCCATGACCACGAGGTCCGACTTCTCGGCCTCGCGCAGGATCGCGTTGCGCACGTTGGGCGCCTCGCGCAGGAGGGCCTCGCTCTTGCCCGAGATGTGCTGCTTGACGAAGGCCGCCAGGGCGCGCTCGGCCTGGGCGCGAACGGCCAGGGTGATCCCGGGCGGGACGAGATGAAGGACGGTCACGGTCGCGTCGTGGTGGCGAGCGACCGCGTCGGCGAAGCGCAGCGCCAGCTCCGCATGGGGCCCGCCGCGGACCGGGACGAGGACGTTCCGGATCGCCTTCGAGCCACGCTGCTTGACGACAGCGATGTCGCACGGCGAGTCGCGCACGACCTCATCGATCGTCGGCGAGAAGACGGTCGGGCCGGTGCCGTCCCGGCCGCCGGTCGCGCGCCCGCCCCAGCCGAAGATGATGAGGTCCGACTCCTGCTCGGCGGACGCCTCGATGATGCCCTCGGCGGCGTGCCGTCCGATGCGGACGATGGGATGGATGGTCGTGCCATCGGGGGCGTAGTCGAGGACGCGCTGGAGCAGTCGCCGGGCGTGCCGGGCGCGCGTGGCGCCCTCCGACAGCGGCATCCCCTCGGGCACCTCGACGATCCCGAGCGCCGACAGTTCCCCTGAGCGCTGGTCGAGCATCGCCGCCCCGAGCCGGATCAGCTCCTCGGCGGTCATCGGGTTGGCGACCGGGATGAGGATGCGGACGGGGAGCGGAACCGCCTTCGCGGCGCTCATGGCCGGCCGGCCGCGGACGACGCCCCGGCCCCGGCCCCAGCTTCCGCCTCGCCCCAGCGCCGTACCAGGTATGGCTTGAGCAACTCGAACTCGCGCGCCTGGCGATCGACCCGCTCCTCGGCCTGCTCGGTCGTGACCTGGCGGTTCTCGATGATGAAGCTCGCGACGCGCCCGAAGTAGATCGGCACGAGCGACGCGACGAGCGTCTCGAGCGAGGGCTGCGGGTCGCGCGCGGCGATGATCATGTCGTAGATGACGCGTGCCCAGAGGTCGTCCGGGAAGTGGAAGGCGGCGACCGCGTCGGCCATCTGGAGGGTCGTCGCCGTGGTCGAGGCGACGTCGCCGCCGACGCCCAGCCGGGTCCGCGCCGCGTCCTCGAGCCGGCCCGCCTCGGAGGCGAGCTCGAGGACCGTCTCGAGGGTGGCCGGCGCGAGCATCCGCGCCCACGTATCGGCCAGCGTCAGCGAGCCCGCGTTGAACTCGGACAGGAGCCGCAGCGTGTTCACCTCGAGCGGTGGCGGCTCGATGATCCGCTCGAAGCCATAGGCCGGGACGTCGTGGCTGCCCTTGATCGACATCCAGTGTTCGGGGTACTTGTTGGCCAGCCGCAGGATCGTGCCCACGACCTGGCGGAACATCGGCCCGAGGTCGGAGCCCGGGTCCTTCGGGTCGTGGATCTTGGCCCCGAGCCGTGTCTGGCAGACGGCGAACCCGGCGGTCACCGCCGAGGTCGTCATCCAGATGTCGATGCCGAAGCGGCTGATGTCGGGCGTCCAGTCGTCGAGCTCGAGGTAGTGCTTGACGAGATCGCCCGAGACGCCGAAGTCGCCGCCGATCGGCTGGCGGATCCGATGGCCGTAGAGCGCCCGAGTGAGCGGGTAGGTGACGGTGTTGGTGATCGTGCCGTCGTACTTGTAGCGCGCGTAGAGCGGCGCCACGAAGTCGTAGCCGCCCTTGAGGATCGGCCCGGCCAGCAGCTCGATCCACTCCGGGACGATGGAGCGCAGGTCCGAATCGACGACGACCAGGGCCTGGACCTTGAGCGCGGCGGCGATCTCGAAGATCGTCCGCAGGGCGGCGCCCTTGCCACCGACCCCGTCGATCTCGGGATAGGTCAGGCTGACCCGCTCGAGCTTGTTCGTCGGGCGGACGAGGAGGATCTGCTCGATGTAGTCGGGCGGTTCGGTCTCGACCACCACGCGACCGGTCCCATCGGGCGACCCGGCGTCCGAATTGACGACGACCGGGTGGAGGTCGGGGAAATACTGGACGAGGCCGGCCTGGGCAGCCCGAACGACATAGCCGATCGTGGCGGCGTTCTTGAAACTCGGGATGCCGACCATGATGTCGGCCCGGCCGAGCCGCTCGATCTCGTCGCGGATGGCCGGCGTGAGCGCGGTTTGGGGCATTGGCCCAACCGTACCACCTCAGCGGCGAGGCATCCCGCCGATCACCCACTCGGGATTCGGCTGGCCGGGTAGATAGCGGCTGTTGGCGGCCTTGTAGGTGAGCCCGGAGAAGCCCTGCGTTCGCCACGACGTGATCCAGGTATCGATCGGCGGGCGCACGAAGGCTCCGATCCGGACCAGGTCCGATTCGACCAGGGTGGCGTCGAGCAGGCGGCGTCGTTCGAGGAGCGGGATGTCGAGGAGCTCGGTGTCGTCGAGCCAGAGCAGGTCGGTGATGACGAAGCTGACCTCCTCGTCAGGTGCGAACGTCTTGTCCGTGAGCGCCCCCTCCTTGAGGGTCAGCGTGTCGATCGCCCGGTTGTTGCGCAGCCCGACCAGCCGGCCCATCGTCGGCATCTCGTCGGGCCACAGGATGCCCATGCCCTGGTGGGTCGTCTGCCTCGTGAGAAAGCCATCGAGCACGACGCCATCCGCCCGCACCGCTTCGGGGAGGGCCTCGACGATGACCTCCATCCCCTCGATCGGAAGCCCGTCGGCATCCACCAGGACGGCCCCCTCGGCGTCGACGGCGGCAAGCGCCCGGATGCCGGTCCACAGCGGTTCGACGAGGGGTTGCTGGATGCCATGCGGCGCACCGTTGCCGTAGACCTGCGGTCGGAGCGTCGTGAGCAGGTGGCGGGAGATGGTCGGCTCGACCGGGCGTTCCTCATGCGTCAT
Organism: Candidatus Limnocylindrales bacterium; assembly: GCA_036758145.1. Lineage (GTDB taxonomy): Bacteria > Chloroflexota > Limnocylindria > Limnocylindrales > CSP1-4 > SPCO01. The sequence continues at coordinate 2,554 of DAIOXD010000082.1, read as the reverse complement.
GCCGGCATCCTACCCGGCTCGGCCCGCGACCCTGTTGAGGACCCGCGGGAGTGCGGGTTTTCATCCTCGCGGGCCCGATCTGCGGCGATGCATCGTTCGCGGGCGGGACTGATGGGTGACCCTTCTGGGCCTCCATGGATCGGAGTGAATGGTGTCCCCACCAGAGAACGCAGCCCCTCGCCCCCCTGGCGACTCATACAGGGAGCCGGCGAGGGGCATCTCCTTGTCTGGTGGGCGTCAGCCTCCGTAGCCGTCGGGATGTGAGCGCCGCCATGCCCAGGCCGAGCCGATCATCGCCTCGAGCGTGGATCGCGCCGGGACCCAGTCCAGGACCTGCTTGGCGCGGGCCGCGCTCGCGACGAGGACCGGCGGATCGCCGGCGCGCCGCGGCCCCATCGAGTGGGCGACCGGATGTCCGATCACGTCGCCGGCCGCAGCCAGGACCTCCCGCACCGAGAAGCCGCCGCCGCTCCCGAGATTGAGCGCGAGCGGCTCGTCCGTTCGGGCATCGCCAGCGGCGGTCGCCTCGATCGCCCGGAGGTGCGCGTCGGCCAGGTCGGCGACGTGGATGTAGTCGCGGACGCAGGTCCCATCGGGGGTCGGGTAATCGTCGCCGAAGACGGTCAGGGCCGGCCGCCCCTCGACGGCCTGCAGGATGTTCGGGATGAGGTGCGTCTCGGGATCGTGGTCCTCGCCTGACGACTCGGTCGCGCCCGCGACGTTGAAGTAGCGGAGGGTCACGCTGCGCAGGCCATAGGCTCGGCCGTACCAGGCCAGCGCCGCCTCGAAGGCCCGCTTCGACTCGCCGTACGGATTGATCGGTCGGAGGGGGGCGTCCTCCTCGATCGGCGTGACCTCGGGGATGCCGTAGACGGCGGCGCTCGAGGAGAAGACGAGCCGCTCGACACCGATGGCGCGTGCCGCCTCGAGGAGGCCGATGCCGCCCGCCACGTTCTCGCGAAAGTACTTCGACGGGTCGGCGATGGACTCGCCGACGAGGGATCGTGCGGCGCAATGGAGGATCGCCTCGATCCGCTCGGTCTCCATGAGCCGCTCGAGGCTCTCCGGTTCGGTGTAGGTGCCCTGCGCGAACGTCGCCCCGGCAGGGAGCGCGGCACGATGCCCCGTCGAGAGATCGTCGAGGATGACGACTTCATGGCCCGCAGCCAGGAAGGCCTCGGCCGAGACCGAGCCGACGTAGCCGGCACCGCCGGTGACCAGGATCCGTGTCATGCACGCACGATACCCGCGGGCGCGGGTCAGGGCAGCGTTCGCCGCATCGTCCGGCTGATCGAACGAGTGGTATAGCCGAGCCGCCCATTGACTCGCTGCATCGCCTCATTGCCCTGCTGGGTCCAGGTCGCGATCTCGCGGATGCCGTTCGCAGCCGCCCAAACGAGCTGTCGATGCTTGAGGGCCGTCCCCAGGCCGCGACCGCGCCAGCCGCGGTCGACCACGGTGAGGCCGTTCTCGGCACGCGTGTCGTCGCCGTTCCAGGCCACGAGCCCGCTGTAGCCGACGATCATCCCGTGCTCGAGGGCGACGAACGACCCGCCCGGCAAGGTCGCCTCCTCGCGGAGCCAGGCGTCGATCGAGACGGTCACGCGGCCGGTCTGGAGGGCCATGTCGGCATAGCCTTGCTGCGCGAGGGCGAAGGCGCGTTGCAGGAGTTCGGGCCGGGCGGCGACGGTCGCGAAGTCGACGCCGGGGTATGGCGGCGCGGGCGGCTCCAGGGCGGCGAGCGCCCGGACCTGTTCGACCTGGACGTCGACCTGTGCGAAGCCGCGCCGGATGGCGAACCCGAGGGACGCATCGTCCTCGACATGGCCTCCGACCGACGTGAAGCCATGCCTGATGAGGTGGTCCGTGAGGTGAGCGAGGATCGCGGAGCCGACGCCGCGACGGCGATGATCGGGAAGGACCCGCGGCGCCACGAACGAGCCGGTCACCTGCGAGCGATCGGCGAGCCCGCTGCCGACGACCCGGCCGGCCGACTCGGCGAGAACGAGGATCCGCTCCGGCCGTTCCTCGGCGCGGAGCGTGGCGATGGTCGGCGCGGACTCGTTCGGCATGACCGCCTGCCGGACGTCGATCCAGGAATCGAGGTCCGCATCGGTCTCGGCGGGGCGGATCGCGATGCCGGCGCCCGTGATCATGCGCGCAAGGTACGGCATCGGGAGGCCGTGGCGCGACGTGCCTGGCCGTTCTGGTGCGGCGTTTGTGGCCGTTGTGGTGCGGCGTTTGTGGCCATACGACCATGGGGTGATCGTTAGGTGTCGTCCGACGGCGATCCATACCCAAATTCGCGCAAGGCGGCCGTATGGCCACAGGACCACGCTCGACCAGTCCGACGCCTGGCGAACGTCACGTCCTAACGTTCACCTGGCGAACGTATGGCACGGAAAGATCGATTTCAGCGTCGGCGGAAGAGCCGGTCCAGGAACGATCGACTTCGGGGCGGCTCGGGTTCGGTGGCCACGGGTTCGGATTCAGATCGGGTCTCGGGCTGCGGCTCCGGTGCCGATCCAGGCACGACCGTCGCCTCAGGCTCGGC
>DAIOXD010000081.1:0-7833 GCA_036758145.1 Candidatus Limnocylindrales bacterium | reverse complement strand
GCCTGGGTCGTCCGAAAGCCGCGTTCGCGCAGGGCGGCCGCGAGCTCCTGCTGGGTCCGGATCGGACGCTGGTCCACGATGTCGCGGATGGCGCGCTGCCGGAGTTGCTTCATGACCTCCATGGGTCGCTCGGCGTGGCCGCCTAGCGCAGCCACACGACGATCACGACCACCGCCAGGATGAGCCGGTAGACGACGAAGATGGTCAGTGAGCGGGTCCGCAGGTAGCGCAGCATCAGCCCGATCGCGAGCATCCCCGAGACGACGGCCGCGATCAGCCCGACCACGAGGGGCCCGACGCTGACAGCGACTCCCGCCTCACCGGTGGCGAGCTTGCGGACCTCGAAGATCGCGGCACCCGCGGTGATCGGGGTCGCCATCAGGAAGGAGAACCGGGCGGCTGCCTCGCGATCGAGGCCTGCCAGCCGAGCGGCCGAGATCGAGATCCCCGACCGGCTGATGCCCGGAACGAGCGCGATCGCCTGGGCCGCGCCGAAACCGGCCGCTTGCGGGAAGGTGACATCCTCGACGCCCTTGGTCCGGGCACCCCAGCGGTCCGCAAGCCACAGGATGACGGCCCCGACCACGAGCATCAGCGCGACGAGACCGACGTCGCGGAAGCGTTCCTCGATGAGGTCGTTGAGGAGGAAGCCGGCGATCGCACCCGGGATCGTGGCCGTCACCAGGAGCCAGGCCAGCCGGCGATCCGTGTCGGCACGGAACGAGCGATCGCGGATGGCCGCCAACCCGGCGGGAACCAGGCGGATCCAGTCGGCCCGGAAGAAGACGAGCAGCGCAACGAGCGTCCCGATATGGAGGATGACGCTGAACGCCAGCGAGGTGATGAACGGGTCGTTCCAGCCCAGCAGGTACGGGACGATGATGAGGTGCCCGGACGACGAGATCGGCAGGAACTCGGTGAGTCCCTGGACGATGCCCATGACCAAGCCCTGGATCAGCAGGTCCATCGATTCACCTCGTTTCCTGCGCCGCGGTCGGCGGCGTTATCGGATGAACAAGGGAGCCATCACGAGCGTGATGGTCGCGAGGAGCTTCACCAGGACGTGGAGGGATGGCCCGGCCGTGTCCTTGAACGGGTCGCCGACCGTGTCACCGACGACCGCCGCCGCGTGGGCGTCGGTCTTCTTGCCAAGGACGTTGCCCGCGTCATCGAGCAGGTGGCCCGATTCGATGTACTTCTTGGCGTTGTCCCAGGCACCGCCGCCGTTGTTGAGCACGGTGGCCAGCATCACGCCCGAGATCGTGCCGACCATGAGCATGCCGGCCACGGCCTCATACCCCAGGACGACCCCGATGATGATCGGCGTGCTGACCGCAACGACACCTGGCAGGACCATCTCGCGAAGCGCCGCTCGGGTGGTGATGTCGACGACCCGCGCATAGTCGGGGCGCTGGGTGTAGTCCATGATCCCGGGCATCTCGCGGAACTGGCGGCGGACCTCGACGATGATCGCCTGGGCGGTCGTGCCCACGGCCCGGATCGCGAGCGAGCTGAAGAAGTAGACGAGCATCGCGGCGAGGAGCGCGGCGATGAAGACGTTGACGTTCGAGAGGTCGACCGATGTCAGCAGCTTGGCCCCGGGCACGCCAGCGATGATCTGGCGGCCGAGGATGAGGTTGACCTTGTCGATGTAGGCGCTGAAGAGCAGGAACGCGGCGAGCGAGGCCGATGCGATCGCGTAGCCCTTGGTCAGGGCTTTGGTCGTGTTGCCGACGGCGTCGAGGCGATCGGTGATCTCGCGCGCCCCGGCCTCGGCCCGGCTGAACTCGGCGATGCCACCGGCGTTGTCGGTGATCGGCCCGAACGTGTCCATGGCCAGGATGTAGGCCGTCGTCATGAGCATCCCCATGGTCGCGACCGCGGTCCCGAAGATGCCGCCGACGTTGACCCCGTTCGCGTCGGTCAGACCGGCCTGCGCGCCGAGCCAGTGGCTGGCGAAGAGGGCGATGCCGATCGCGATGGCCGTGGCGAAGGTCGTCTCGAAGCCCACCGCGACGCCGGAGATGATGTTGGTCGCCGGCCCGGTCTTGGAGGCCTCGGCGATCTCCCGCACGGGTCGATAGGAGCCGGCAGTGTAGTACTGGGTGATGTAGACGAAGGCGACGCTCGTTGCGAGACCGACGATACCTGCCCCGAAGAACCACAGCCAGGCGGGGATCCCGTTCGCCCCGACCTGGGTCCCGGTCTGCATCATCACGCTGGTGGTGATCGCGAGACCGACCACCGACAGAAGGGTCGTGACCCAGTAGCCCCGGTTGAGCATGTTCATCGGGTCCTCGTCCTCGCGACCGCGGACGAAGAAGATCGCGACGATCGTCGAGAGGAGCCCGAAGGCGCGGACGACGAGCGGGAAGAAGATCCAGGCCTCGGGGTGCGACCAGCCGGCCGCCTTGGCGATCGAGTAGACCGCGACGCCGAGGATCATCGCGCCGATGTTCTCGGCGGCGGTGGATTCGAACAGGTCCGCCCCGCGGCCGGCGCAGTCGCCGACGTTGTCGCCGACCAGGTCGGCGATGACGCCCGCGTTGCGCGGATCGTCCTCGGGGATGCCGGCTTCGACCTTGCCGACCAGGTCGGACCCGACATCGGCGGCCTTGGTGTAGATGCCGCCCCCGAGCTGCGCGAAGAGCGCCACGAACGAGGCCCCGAAGCCGTAGCCGACGATGAGGAAGGGCGCCTCTTCGGGATGGGTGAAGCCGCCGAAGGCGACGAACATCCCGTACACGCCGAGCAGCGACAGCGAGACCACGAGGAAGCCCGAGACCGCACCGCCGCGCATCGCGACCTGGACCGCCTCCACGAGGCTCCGACGCGCCGCGGCCGCCGTGCGCACGTTCGCCTTGACGCTGATGTACATGCCGATGATCCCCGACGCCATCGAGCACGCCGCGCCGACGAGGAAGGCGATCCCCGTCCGCCAGCCGAGGTCGAGACCGCTGAACTGTGTATCCGCGACCTGCGGCGTCACCAGGACGGTGATGACTGCGGTGATGACCACCGCCCCGAGCAGCGCCAGGATCGCGATGGTCGAGTACTGGCGGCGGATGAACGCAACCGCCCCCTCGAAGATCGTCCCGGCGACGTCGCGCATCGCATCGGTGCCCGTATCCCGGGACAGGACGTCGCGCGCGAGATAGAGCGCGAAGAGCACGGCGATGATGCCCGCCGGCAGGATGATCAGCTGGAGTGAACTGGCATCCATCAGGGTCTTGCGGTCCTCCTCGACGCGGGCAGAAGGTCCCGATCCGTGGCTGGCGCGCATCGCGCGCGCGATCCGGAGCGGCGACCGGGGAGACGCGGCCGAGGGTCCATCTGGTATCCGTCCGGGGCTGGGACCTTGCAGGCCGTCGCGGAGTGTAACAAGGCGCGAGAAGACGGGTCAAACTCGCTCGTCGGGAGCCTTATGCAGCCCCCGGGGCACCGACGGCGGGTCCCCGGTCCAGCCCGTATACTGCGCGTCTTGTGACCCGACGACCCATGCTCGGGTGTCTCCTCGAGATCGCGGAGACGCTCGTTCTCACACTGATCATCTTCTTTGTCATCCAGACGTTCGTCGCTCAACCGTACAAGGTCCAGCAGCAATCGATGGAACACACGCTGGAACCCGATCAGTACGTCCTGGTGGACAAGTTGACGCCGCGCTTCGACACGTACAAGCGCGGCGACATCGTCGTATTCACCCCGCCCGCCGATTGGGCGCCCGAGGACGGCACCCCGTTCATCAAGCGCGTCATCGGACTGGGGGGCGACACGATCGACGTCAAGGATGGTGGCGTCTACGTCAACGGCACCAAGATCAACGAGCCGTACCTCTATGCGGTAGCGCCGAACGATCCGACCCAACCGACGACCGTCTCGGGCGACGCTAGCCACTGGGTGATCGCCGCCGGGGACCTCTTCCTGATGGGCGATCACCGCGAGAACTCGCAGGACTCGCGGACCTTCGGCGAGGTGCCGGTCAGCCAGGTCATCGGTCGCGCGTGGTTGCGCTACTGGCCACTCAACGTCTTCGGCATCCTTCCGACGCCGACCTACCCGGAGCTGGCTCCCGCCATCCAATGAGCGATCCGCCGTGAACCCGGCCCTCGCGGGGGTCGCGCTCGCGGTCGTGATCGGAGCCGTCGTGGCCGGGTCCGCCAGGAACGCGCGGACGGCGATCCTCGGGTTGGTCGTCACGTTGGTCGGCGCCCCATTCATCGCCGATCCGATCCCGGCAACCCTGGCGCTCGCGGCACGCCTCGTCGCCGCGGTCCTGGCCGGCTACCTGTTGTGGGTCGCGACGCGCGGGCCCCGGATCCGTACGGCGGGCTCGCTCATCGGCTGGCCGAGCGACGCGTTCCTGGCCCTCGGCGCGGCCATCGTCGGGTATGGCAGCCAGGGGCTCGGTGCGCCGGCGTCCGGTCCCCCGCTGGCCGCCGCCGCCGGGTTCGCCCTCGCGGCACTGGCGGTCCTCCCTGTGGTCACCGGCCGGGACATCCTGCGGATCGGTCTCGGGCTGGCCCTGCTCCTCAGCGGCGCGCTGCTCATCCGGGCGAGCCTGGGCGGGACACCCGACGCGCTCGAGGAGCTGTTGACGGCCGGCCTCGTCGCCACGCTCGGCGGCGGGGTGGCCATCCTCGCCATCGCGGCGCGCTCGGACGGTCACGCCGGCTTCGAGCTCAGCGGCGCGACCCCTCACCGCGCCACCCACGGTTCCGACGCCCATCCGCTCGAGCCTCGATGAGCCTGGTCGTCTTCACCGTCATCACCTTCGCATTCGCCGGCGTGTCGCTCGGTCTGCGCGCCCGTGTCCTCCCGGCGACCATCGTCGGGCTGATCGGCCTGGCGGCCGCCGTCGTGGCCGCCATCGCCATCGTTCCCGGCGAGGTCGTCACGATCGATCGGGGCGGGCTGGCGACGACCGCCTATCTCCGGCTCTTCCTGATCCTGGGCTCGATCGTGGGTCTCGGGCTGGCGATCACGGGACTGGCCGGCGGGACGCGACGAGATGCGCCCGCGACGACGCTGGCGATCCTCGGCTCGGCAGCGCTGACGCTGGGACTCGTGGACCCGCGCGCGGCCGTGCTCACGGCCACCGCCGGCGGGTTGTTCGGCGTCCTCGTGACGCTCGTGCCGGGCGGCGGTCGGGGCGGGGCGACCGTCGGCATCCGCGAGACCCGTGCCGTCGTCGTGGCCGGCGCCCTGGCCGTCGCGGCCACCGCCTGGATCGGCCGCGACCTGAGCCAGCTCAGCGCATCGCCGGCGGTCTTCGGGCTCGCGTACCTCGCGGTCGCGGTCGCGGTCGCGCTGCGCTTCGGGGCCATCCCCTTCCACCTCTGGGCGGCGCGCCTGGCCGATGTCGTGCCCGAAACGGGGCTGCCCATCCTGACCGCGCTCGCACCGGCCACGCTGGCCGTGGTCGCCGTCGCCTGGATCGACTCGTCGGTGGCGCCCCTCGCGCTCGACCTCGGACCCGAGCGGGCGATGATCATCGCGATCGCGATCGCCTCGATCCTCCTGGCCGCCGTCGCTGGCTTCGTTCAAGACGACATCGAGCACATCGTCGGGTATTCGATCGTGGGCGACGCCGGGGTGATCATCCTCGCCCTCGCCGCGCTCAGCCCCGAGGCGTGGGCGCCGGCCCGCACCTGGATCCTGTCATTCGTCGTCGCCCGCAGCGCGTTCGCGGCCTGGGCCGCCGGGATCCGTGCCGGGTTCTGGACGGGCCGGGTCGCCGACCTGCGCGGCTGGGCGCTGCGCTCCCCGATCCTGGCCGTCGGACTGGTGCTGGTCGTCATCGCCAGCGTCGGGTTCCCCGGCGTGGCCGCGTTCGATGCCCGGGCCGCACTCGTCAACGGCTCACTCGGCGGGCCGTCCTCGACGATCGTCCTGATCGGCACGATCGCGCCGATCGGGTACTACGTCCGGCTCTTCGCGATCGGCCTCGCCCGGCCGGACCGGGCCACCGGACCGCTGGGTGCGTGGAGACCGGTCGTCAAGCCACTCGACGTGACGGCCGTCCGACCGTGGTTGCGGACCACCTGGGACGTCAATCGAGCCTTCACCAGCGCCTCGATCGCGCTCCTGCTCGCGCTCCTGGCGCTCGGGACCTCGGCGGGCGCGTTCGGTGGACCGGCGGCCGCGGCCGAGGGACCGCCGACGGTCGGGATCCCGAACGAGGACGTCGCGCCGGTGTCGTCGGGCGATCTGCCCTCGCCGGAGGCGTCGGCAGGCACGTAGCCCGAGGCCGCCCTCTCGTTGGCCGACCTACTCGTTGGGGGCGAGCACCCAGGCGTCGATGTCGCGTTCGTATTCGAGCAGCTGATCGGGGCTGAACCACAACGCGAGCTCGGTCGCCGCCGCCTCGGGGCTGTCCGAGGCGTGGACGATGTTCTGCGCGGTCTCGAGCGCGAAGTCGCCACGGACCGTCCCGGGCGCCGCCTCGTGCGGTCGCGTGGCGCCGTTGATAGCCCGGACGACCGAGATCGCGTTCGGGCCGTCGAAGGCCAGTGCGACAAGCGGCGCCGAGATGATGAAGTCGACGAGGCCGGCGAAGAAGGGCTTCTCACGGTGGGCCGCGTAGTGCCGTTCGGCGAGGTCCCGATCGACCTTGACGAGCTTGAGGCCGACCAGCTTGAGGCCACGATCCTCGTATCGGGCGAGGATGCGGCCGACCAGCTGGCGCTGGACGCCGTCGGGCTTGATCAGGACGAGGGTGCGTTCGGTGTTTGGCATCCGCGGGATTGTATCGGACAGCGAGCGGTGGTCAGGCGTCCGCGTCGTCGGGAGCCTTGGTTGCCGTCGCGGGATCGATCCCAGGGTCGGCCTCGTCGGGGCCGATCTCGGCCGGAGTGGCGGCCGCGTTCTCTCCAGCGGCGACCTTCATCTTCGCCTTCGCCTTCGCGGCCTTGGTCCGGGACCGTTTCCGTCGTTCCGGCGCCCCGCCATGGGCCGCCACCGCGTAGGCCTGGCGTGCCTCTTCCTCGTGCCCCGCCAGCCGGTAGGCATCGCCCCGGACCATCGCGATCGCCGGGCCGCGGGCCCCAGCGGTCGCCTCGAGGACGGCCGGCGCGAGCGCGGGAGCGAGACGGAGCGCCAGGGCGAGACGGAGCGCCGCCTGCTCGAGCGCACCGGCGACGAGTGCCGCCCGGCCGGCCTCCAGCTCGAGCGCCGGATCGGGCAGCTGGCTCAGCCCGTCGTCGGCGGTCTCCTCGTCATCCCAGAACCCGCGCATGACGGGGCCGGTCGGGGCCGCCGCGACCGACGCGGAGCCGGTCGCCCCAGCGCCGGCCGCGTGGCCGCCCGATGCCCGCTCGCCACCCTCGGCCGGGGCGGCCGGCTCGGGCCCCTCGAAGAGTGTCGGTGCCGTGGGCGGTGGCTCATCTGCGTCGGGCGGCCACGCGTTCGAGCGCGGCATCCCGGCGAATGTGGCATCGACCGAACCCGTCGCACAGGCCATCGCTCGCTGGGCGAGGCGGCGCGCCTCACTCGGTCGCCCGAGAGCCGAAGCCGCTTCGGCCGCGATGACCAGGGCGGTCGGCTCGTCCACGTCCGCGCGCAGGGCGGCATGGGCGGCCTCGCCCGCCCCGGTGAGATCGCCCGTTCGCCAGCGGACCTCGGCGAGGTCGACGAACCCGCCGGTGTCGAGGAACCCCAACCCGGCCATCGTCTCGAGTTCGACCCGCGCCAGCGACAGGGCGCCGAGCCGAAGGTGCGCGTGCGCGAGGATGAGCTCCACGCGTCGCCGCGGCGTCGGGTCCGCCCGGAGCATCGTCGAGGACGCGGTCATGCCGGCAACCGGAGACGGGCTTCGAGCCCGCGCAGGTAGCGCGC
>DAIOXD010000080.1:0-7922 GCA_036758145.1 Candidatus Limnocylindrales bacterium | reverse complement strand
GGCGACGGGGCGCCGGATGACTTCGAGCATGGGGAGCCACCTTTCGATGGAGGTCCACGCGGGCCGCTGACTGCTGTGCGCGGTCTGCCACAGGAGTTCGTCGAAGTAATCGGGTGTTCGCGGCTCCGCGAGGCCCTCGAGAAGGACCGGGAGCTGCCGCTCGAAGCGGTCGATCGGCATCATGCGAGCTGCCCTCCAGGGATCGGGGTCGCGAACCTGGTCTCGTCCGCCGCGATCGTCGTGCGCATGGCGCCGAGCGACCGGTGGAGGCGGGATTTGGCCGTCCCCAGCGGGATCCCCAGGGCGATCGCCACCTCGGGCAGCGGCATTCCCAGGAAGTAATGCAGGACGACGACCGCGCGCCGCTCGGGATCGAGGTGCCGGAGCGCCCCATCGAGCAATTCGCGGTCGGCGATGTCGGTCGCCATGTCGCCGAGGGAGGGAGCATCGATCGGGGTCAGTTCGACCTCGATCGCCCGGCGCCGGCGGCGGCGAGTGATATCGATGCAGGAGTGGACGACGAGCTGGCGGAGCCAGGCGTCGAACCGATCCGGGTCGCGCAGCGCCGGCAGGTTACGCCAGGCGCGGATGAAGCCCTCCTGGACCGCGTCGCGCGCGAGCTCCGGGTCCCGGAGGATCAGCCGGGCCGCCGCGTCGAGCCGCGCGACGGCCGCGCCGGCAAGCAGCGCGAAGGCGTCATGATCGCCTCGCTTCGCCCGCTCGACGAGGTCTCGCTGGTCCACGACAACCCCAGGTGGTGCGCGGCCGTCCGGTCGCGCTCACATGGTATGGCGTCGATATCGGGTGATTCGTTCCGGGCGAGGTCCGTAGCGGATTGACTCGGGCGCGCGGCGACCCATACGCTCCGAGGACCGGGCTCCGACGTGGGACGGATCGTTCGACTTGCTGGGAGGGTTCCATGCAACGGATCATCGGTGCCGTTCTGGGGGCCGTCGCGACGTACCTCGTGCTGATGGCCTTCGCCGGTACGGCGGGTTCGCAGACCTACCTTGCGGCGATCCTCATCGGCCTGGTCGTTACCATCGCGTGGCCCTGGATCATCGCGCTGATGGTCGCCAGGCAGGTCAAGGACCGGCGTCGGGACGAGATCGATCGCGAGGTCCAGGAGCAGCTCGCCCAGAAGTCGCGCGGCGACTGACCGCAGCATCCGTCGACTCCGATCCTCATCGTGCGACTGGGCGCCCTCCGCCGAGCCATCCCGTCGCTCCTCCGTGACACACCCGATTTCCGGCGTCTCTGGCTCGGCTCGACGATCTCGGTCTTCGGCGACCAGATCACCCAGCTCGGCCTCCCCCTCGTCGCGGTCCTGACGCTGGGCGCCGACGCCACGCAGATGGGCACGTTGACCGCGGTCGGGCTTCTCCCGCATCTACTCTTCTCGCTCCCGGCAGGGGTCTGGCTGGACCGGATCCGGAAGCGGCGGCGGCTGATGATCACCGCGGACCTCGCGCGGGCAGTGCTGATCGCGAGCATCCCGGTCGCCTTCGCGCTGCACGTCCTCGGCCTTCCGCAGCTCTTTGTCGTGGGCTTCGCGACGGGCACGCTCTCGGTCGTATTCGACCTGTCATGGAACACCCTGTTCGTCACGGTGACCGAGCGCGAGCGCTACGTCGAGGCGATGGCGCTGCTCAATGGCAGCCGCTCGCTCGCGTCGGTGGGCGGCCCGACCATCGGCGGGCTGCTCGTCCAGGTGCTGGGGGCGCCGCTGGCGATGCTCGGTGACGCGATGTCCTTCCTTGGCTCGGTCGTCTTCCTGCGACGGATCCGCTCGCCGGAACCGCCGGTCGAGCCCGAGGCCGGCTCGATCCGCGAGCAGCTCATGGTCGGGCTTTCGTTCGTGTTCCGGGATGGCGTCATGCGTGGGGTGCTGCTCTCGGTGGCGACCATCAACCTGTTCACCTTCGCATCATCGGCGCTGTTCATCCTGTATGCGACGACCCAGCTGGGGGTGTCACCGGGCGCGCTCGGTCTCGCTCTCGGAACCGGCGCGGTCGGGTCCGTGATCGGTGCACTCATCGCATCGCGGATCGGCCGGCGGATCGGGCTCGGCCCGGCTTACGCGCTCGGTTGCCTGATCTTCCCGATCTCGCTGCTGCTGATCCCGGCGGCCGGGCCCGGGATGCCGGCAGCGCTGATCCTCGCCCTCCTCTTCGGCTCCGAGTTCGGGGCGGGACTCGGCGTGATGATCCTCGACATCAATGTCGGGGCGATCCTCCTCGCGCGGACCCCGGATCGGATCCGTTCCCGGTCGGGCGGCGCGTTCCGCTTCGTCAACTACGGCGTCCGACCGATCGGCGCGCTGCTCGGCGGATTGCTCGGCGGGGCGCTCGGCGTCCGCGAGGCGATCCTCCTCACGACGATCCTGGCCATCGGTGGCGTCTTCTTCCTCATCGGTTCGCCGGTCCTGCGCCTGCGCGAGCTCCCCGAGGCGTCCGCGTAGACGGCTTCGTTCGCGGGGTCACTCCCAGCGGAACGAGCGCGCGGCGAGCACGACGCTGCCGATCCCCCAGGCGGCGAGGACGACGACGGCCCAGACCGGATCGACGTCGCCCGAACCGAGGGCCACGCGGAAGAGGTCCGCCAGGGCGGCCGCGGGGAGGAGGGCCGCGATGGTGGCGAGCGGACCGGGGAGATCCGTCACCGGCAGCACGATCCCGCCCAGCAGGAGGAACGCGACGAAGAGCGCGTTCGCGAGGGCGAGCGTCGCCTCGGCTCGAAGGGCCCCGGCGAGCAGGAGGCCGAGACCCGCGAAGGCGAGCGTTCCGAGCAGGAGAGCGGCGACGAAGAGGAGTGGCGAGGCGGCGGGACCCGGTCGCCAGCCGAGCGCGCCGGCCGCGATGGCGACGAGGAGGACGACTTGCGCGACCTCGACGACGAGGACCGCGCCCATCTTCGCGACGAGGAGGCCGCTCCGGCTCAAGGGTGATCCGCCGAGCCGCTTGAGGACACCGTACTGGCGTTCGTAGGCGGTCGCGATGCCGAGGTTCACGAGGCTGGTCGCGATGATCGCGAGCGCCACGCTCCCCGGCAGCAGGAAGTCGACCGGCTGGCTGCTCCCGATCGGATGGAAGTGGACCGAGGCGAAGAAGAGCAGGACGACGACCGGGATCACGATCGTGACCAGGACATTCTCGCCCCGTCGGGCGGTGAGGCGGAGCTCCATCGCGGCCTGGGCGACGGTCGCCGCGAGCAGCGAGGCGGGGCGGCTCATCGTGACGCCTCGACGAGCTCGAGATAGACGTCCTCGAGACTCCCGCCGGCGGTGCGCAACTCCACGATCAGCCGACCTGCCTCCGAGCACCAGTCGGCGACTCCCGCGACGAGCGCCGGGTCCGGGGGCACGCCGTCCAGGCGATACCGGCCGCCGTCGCCGTCCGGGACGACCGTGGCGCCGGCGCGGATCGTGCCCAGGGTGCCGGCGAGTTCCGCGAGCTCGGTCGTATCGAGCGCCCGATCGAGCCGTAATCGGAGCCGTGGCACGACCCCGGCCATCAGTTCCGCGGGTGTCCCGGACGCGACGATCCGGCCGCCATCGAGCACGAAGATCCGGTCCGCAAGCCGTTCGACGTCGGTCAGGTCGTGGCTCGTCAGCAGGATCGCGGCACCCGCGTCGCGCAGGCCCGCGACGATCGCCCGCGTCGCGGCGCGGGCTTCGGGATCCATCCCCGCGGTCGGCTCGTCGAGGATCAGGACCTCGGGTCGCCCCACCAGGGCCAGGGCCAGCCCGAGTCGCTGGCGTTCGCCGCCGGACAACCGCCGGTAGCGCGTGTGCGCGACCGCGCGCAGACCCACGAGGTCGATCAGCTCATCGGCGTCGCGCGGGTCGGCATGGAAGCGCCCGTACTGGCGGAGCGTCTCGAGCGGCTGGGCCCGCGGGTCGATCCCGCCGCCCTGGAGCATCAGTCCGACCCGTGCCTTGAGCGTCGCACCGCCGCTGGCCGGATCCGTCCCCAGCACGCGCACCTGCCCGCCGTCGCCGTGGCGATAGCCCTCGACGATCTCGACCGTCGTCGTCTTTCCCGCGCCATTCGGTCCGAGCAGGGCGACGAGCTCGCGGCCACGGACCGTCAGCGAGACGCCGTCGAGGACTGTTCGCTCTCCGTATCGTTTCACGAGCCCGTCGACCACGACCATCGGGTCGTCGGGCGTCACGGCGAGATCCGGCTGTACTGCCGATCGAAGTCCGCGTCGGTCAGCTCGCCGACCTGGATCGAGCGGATCACGCCGGTCCGGTCAACGAAGTAGGACTGCGGTCGCGCGGCCACCCGGTAGGCGGTCTTGATCTGCTGGTCCGGGTCGATGACCGTTACCCAGTCGGCGCCGTACTTGGTCACGAACGCGCGGGCTGCGTCGGGCGGATCGTCGGTCAGGACGCCCACCACCGTCAGGCCCTCGGCGCCGTGGGCCTTGAGCACCTGCTCGAGGAACGGGAACTCGTCACGACAGGGGACGCAGCTCGGACCCCAGAAGTTGATGAGGACCGGCTTGCCGGCGAGGCTGGCCAGGTCGAACGGAGCACCGTCGAGCGTCGTGCCGACCACCGGCGGTGCGTGTTCGCCGACCGCCGCGTGCGGCCCGCCGCCGGGTCCCGCCCGGACGACGAGCAGGAGGCTCAGCGTGGCCAGGCCGGCGACGAGCAGGGCGAGCAGGATCGGTCGCCGCGGCGTGATGGTGCCCTCGCCCTATCGGATCGTCGCGGTCCCCGTCATCAGGGACGGGTGGATGATGCACAGGAACTTGTAGGTCCCGGCCTTGAGCGCGGGGACGTCGTAGACCTTGGTGGCCACCCCATTGAAGACGTCGCCCTTGAAGACGACGGTCCCCGAACCGTCCTGCAGCTCGATGTTATGGGACGTTCCAGGGTCCTCGTTGTCGAAGGCGATCGTGAACGGCGCCCCGGCCGGCGCCGTGAAGCTCGTCTCGACGAAGGCGATGTTCTTGGCCTCGATGGTCAACGGTCCGGCACCGCCCGCGAGCGGCCCACCACTCGCCGGCGGCCCGCCAGATGCCGTGCCACCCGAGGCGGCCGGCGGCGCCCCCGACGCCCCCGGTGTCCCGCCGTTGGCCGGCCCGGCGACGAAGATCCCCGATTGGAGGACCGCGGCGCCCACGATCAGCACGGTCAGCGCGGTGAAGAGGCGTCGCGGCGCCGGTGGCTCGGGGCCGGCGTCGAGATGCCCGGTCCGATCCGCCTGGACCGCCGCCCGATAGTCACGGACGGCGTCGGCGAACCAGCCGACCAGCGTCGAGATGAACACGATGACGCCCGCTGCGAGCAGCCAGCCGCCGAACACCAGCCCGAGCAGGATGGCGAACATCCCGAACGCGCCGAGGAACGGACGCCAGGACGGGCCCGGCATGTGGACGCCTTCGGGTGGTCCATCGTGAACGACCGTTGGCATCGCGGTCGTCGTCGGCCCGATGTCGTGGTCGTAGTTGCGGATCCCTTCGGCCAGCCAGTAGAGCAGGGTCAGGGCCAGCGCGATCACGCCAAGGACGACGCTGATCCCGCCGAAGACGAAGCCGAGCAGGACCAGGAAGAGCCCGAGCGCCGCGAAGACCGGCGCGAACGACGGCCCAGGCATATGGATCCCGGCTGGCGCCTTCGGGACGACACGCGCCTTCCCGCGACGCGGCGGCTTGGCGCGCATCAGGTTCGCGAAGAGCCACATCAAGACGACGACGACCACCAGGATGATCGCCACCGGCATCAGGCTGATCAGCTTGCCCCAGTCGGGCGTGACGAGCTGCGCGATCAGATCGAGGATGCCGGTCCAGATTTGCTCGAGCATGGGTCGCCCGGGTCAGGTCGCGCGGCGGCGGTCGGTGCCGATCATTCGTCCGACGACCCGGCGACGAGGACGTACGCCAGGATCGCGGTGGCGACACCGAGGAAGACGAGCATCGTCGCGCCCGCCGCGACCTCGTTGTACGGGATGGTCAACCCCGCGATCGAGGGGACCGCATACAGGACCACGCCCGTGACCAGGAACATGACCCCGACAAGGGCCGCGTTGCGCGGATGGCGGAGCGGATGCACGGTGATCGACTCCTACGTCGCGGCGGTCTTGCCGGGGAGCAGGTAGAGGAGCGAGAAGAGCAGGATCCAGACGACATCGACGAAGTGCCAGTAGAGCGAAGCCGCCTCGACAGCGTCGTAGTGTCTCGAGTTGAACTGGCCGAGCATCCCACGGTAGAGCACGACCGAGAGCATGATCACGCCCCCGAAGACGTGCGCGCCGTGGAAGCCGGTAAGGGTGAAGTATGTCGTCCCGTAGGTCCCCGACGAGAGCGTCAGGCCCTCCGCCCCGAGCAGCGAGTAGTCGGTCACCTGGGCCAGCAGGAAGATGATCCCCAGCACGACCGTGATCGTCATCCCCCGCAGGAAACGCGTCCGATCGTCGTTGCGGATCATCACGACGGCGTACTGGCAGGTGAACGAGCTGAGGATCAGGAGGATCGTGGCCGGCCCGACGAAGGGCAGGATGGCAAGGGAGAACGGTTGGCCGGTCTCGACGTTGGTCGGTGGCCACTGGGAGGCGTTCGCGCGGATGCTGAAGTAGGCCGCGAACAGGCCGCCGAAGAACATCACCTCCGAGGTGATGAACAGCAGCATCCCAAGGACGGGATTGCTGATCCCGCCGTGCGTATCGTGCGGCATGCCGGCGAGCGGCGATTGCTCTACTGGCAGTGTCGCGTGGGTGTCGGTGGTCATCGCCATCGTCGTCGGGCGCTCAGTGCTCGGCCGTCCGGCCGTGCCGGAGGTCGAACAGCGGTCGCTCCGACCGGATCTCGGGCAGGTGGTCGAAGTTGTAGGGCGGTGGCGGCGAGCTGGTCGCCCACTCGAGCGTGTTGCCCTCCCAGGGGTCGTCGCCGGCCGGCGCGCCGCTGCGCAGCGAGATGGCCAGGTTCCACAGGAGCAGGCTCATGCTCGCCGCGATCGTAAAGCCGCCGATGGTGGCGAGCAGGTTCAGGTCGTTCCAGCCCGCGGTCGAGGAATAGTCGGCGATCCGCCGCGGCATCCCCGCCAGGCCGAGCTCGTGCATCGGGAAGAAGGTCAGGTTGAAGCCGATGAACATCAGCACGAACTGGGCCTTGCCGATGGTCTCGTTCAACATCTTGCCGGTCATCTTCGGGAACCAGTAGTAGAGCCCGGCCATGATCCCGAAGACGGACCCACCGAACAGGACGTAGTGGAGGTGGGCGACGACCCAATAGGTGTCGTGGAGTGCGAAGTCGACGGGCACCGCTGCGCTGATCGCGCCGTTGATGCCGCCGATCAGGAACATCGAGAGGAACCCGAGCGCGAACAGGAGGGGCGTCTTGAGCATCAGCTGGCCACGCCACAGGGTGAACACCCAGTTGAACATCTTGACCCCGGTGGGGACCGCGATGAGGAAGGTCATGATGCTGAAGAACGGCAGGTAGACCGCCCCGGTCGTGAACATGTGGTGGGCCCACACCGAGAAGCCCAGGGCGCCGATGCCCGCCGTCGCGAAGATGAAGGCCTTGTAGCCGAACAGCGGTTTCCGGCTGAAGACGGGCAGGATCTCGCTGATCATCCCCATCGCGGGCAGGACCATGACGTAGACCGCGGGGTGCGAGTAGAACCAGAAGATGTTCTGGTAGAGGATCGCGTCACCGCCGCGGGCGATCGGGTCGAAGAACGAGCCGCCGTAATTCCGATCGATGAAGAGCATGATCAGGACGCTCGTGATGACCGGCGTCGCCATCAGGACGAGGACCGCGGTGACCAGGACGGTCCAGACCAGGATCGGCATCCGGAAGAGCGTCATCCCGGGCGCGCGCATCTTGAAGATCGTGACCAGGAAGTTGATGGCGCCGAGGATCGAGCTCGTCCCGATCAGGACGAGGGCGAGGATCCACAGGTCCTGGCCGTG
>DAIOXD010000079.1:0-8027 GCA_036758145.1 Candidatus Limnocylindrales bacterium | reverse complement strand
GCCTTCGTCAGCGCGGCGGCGTCCCCGCCAGGCGCGATCAGGATCAGTTCATCGAGGGCGGGCGGGGCGGTCGGGACCTCGTCGCGGTAGATGGTCCGCGGGTCGTACGAACCTTCGACCACACCACGCGCGACGAGCGCGGCGACCGTCGCCGCATCGCCATCGAGGGCGTCGATGAGCGGCGTGATCCAGATCGCGAGGCGCTTGACCGTGCGGCCACCGAGGCGGCGTTCGGCCGAGGCCGCGACGCGCAGGATCGACTCCCGGTCGAGGGTCGTCGCATCGCCCAGGCCGACCGCCAGCAACCGGCCGCTGGCCGCCTCCCCCGCCGAGGCGATCGCGCTGGCATAGCGCTTGCCGGTCAGCTCGCCAAAGGCGACGAGCGTCTGGATCTCGCCGCCGGCACGCCGGTCGAGCTCGAGGAGCGGGCCATCGAACGCGGGCTCGGCGGCGATGGGGACGACGAGGACGTCGGCGGGGACGTCCCACGGCTGATCGGTGACGACGCGAAGCTGCACGGGTCGTGGGCCCTCCGGAAGAGCGCAGCCGAGGACCGCGGCGGGTCGCTGGCTGGATGCTGGCTGGATGCTGGATGTGGGGATGCAGTGTAGACGGCGGCCCGCGGTCAGGGCGCGTCGCTGGACGCGGGCTCGCCGCTGGGCACCGGCGTCGCGGCGTCGATGGCCGCGCTCAGCTTGGCGCGCGCGTCCTCGATCGCGATGACCGCCCCCGTCATCCCGCCCCGTCCGATGTCGGCCATGATGATCACCAGTCCGCGGGTATCGGGCGGCAGGCGGGCCCGCGCGACCGTCTCGGCCTTCACCGCGGCGCGGGTCGCCGCGGTCACCGTCTTGCCGACCTTCGAGATCGCCACATACAGATTGCGCAGGGCGACGTCGTAATCGGCGTTCCGCTTGAGCCACTCATCGAGGACCGAGACGTCCACGGTGTTGACCAGCTGGTCGCGGACGCCGTGGGCCAGTGCGAGCTGCGTGCTGGCCTGGTCGAGCAGCTTGAGCGCGGCCGCGTACTTGGCGTGGACGCCACGGTCGGCCGCCTGGGCGACCAGGCGATCGTGCTGGGCCAGCGCGACGCTCATCCTGGTCGCCGCCACGGCCCCGATCGAGAGGCGCGCCCACGAGAAGTCGAGACCGTCGGTCGCGTCGAGCGCGGCTACGAGCGCGGCATGGCGTGCCACGACCGCGTCGGAGATGATCAGACCGGCCGACGGCGTCCCGACATAGGGCACCGTCGCCAGCTCGCGGCGGAGCGCCGTGGTCCGCGCGGCCACGTCGGCCACGAGGGTGTCGCCCCGGGCGATGGCCGCATCGCTGATCGCCGGGTCCGCGCCGTTGAGCGCCGCCAGGGCGCCGCGCGCCTGGACACCGAGCGCCTCGACCTGGTCGGCCAGGGCCGAGAGGTCCCCCTGTGCCGCATCCAGCATCGGGGTCACCTCGGCGTCACCGGTTTGCGTGACGTCCGCCCGACCGGCGGCGCCCGGCGGCTGGTCCATGGCGGCGACGATGCCGGCCGCACCCAGCGCGATGACGACGATGACCGCGACCCAGGCGAGGGTCCAGAGCAGCGAGCGAAGTCGGTTCACGGCACGTCCGTCGAGGGTCGGATCATGCGGGCTGGACGAGCCGGTCGAGCTGGTTCCGCTGCTTCGTCCGGAGATAGCCCAGCGCACCCTCCATGGGGCGCGTCGGGAACCCGAACCGCGACGGGATGAGGTCGAGTGGGCCGATGTTGTCGAAGCGGAGCTGGCGCAGCTGGTCGGTGGCGACCGGGAACGGGACGTGGACGAGTTCCGCGGTCCCGGCCACGAGCCGGATGAGCGGGAGCGGGACGGGCACGATCGCCCGCTTCTTGCCGAGCGCCGTCGTGACCTCGCGGGTGATCTCGCGATAGGTCCAGTAGCGCGGCCCGCCGAGCTCGAACGCCTCGCTGACGGTCGTCGGGTCGGCGAGGACCCGGACGACGACCGATGCCACGTCATCGGCGTGGATCGGCTGGAAGCGGGCCGAGCCATCGCCCGGGACGGGGACGAGACCGGGCGAGATCCGGACCAGCCCCGCGATGAGGTTGAAGAAGCCGTCGCCCTCGCCGAACTGGATCGACGGCTTGAGGATCGTCCAATCCAGGCCGGACGCGCGGACGAATGCCTCAGCCTTCGCCTTGCTGCTCGCGTAGTGGAGGCTCGGGTCGTCCACGACGCCCAGCGCACCCATGTGGACCAGGCGCCCGACACCAGCGGCGGTCATCGCCGCGATGACGGCCCGCGTGCCATCGGTGTTGACGAGGCGCAGATCGGCGCCACCCTTGCTGTCGCGCGGGATCGCCACGAGGTGGACCACGGTGTCGATGCCGCCCATCGCGGGGCCGAGCGTCTCGGGCCGGGTGATGTCGCCGATCCGGATCTCCACCGTCGCCCGCTGCGCCGCCGGCAGTCGCCCGAGGACCATCTCGCCCGCGGTCGGGGTGCGTACCAATGCGACGACGCGATGCCCGGCGGCGATCAGGGCCGGGACGGTGTGACCGCCGACGAACCCGCTGGCGCCGGTCACGAGGGTGGTGGACATCGCCCGGGAATCGTAGCATCGACACCATGCAAGACCCATCCACGGCGCCCCTGACCGACTCACCGCTCCGTCGCCTCATCCAGGCGATGCCCAAGGCGGAGCTCCATCTCCACCTCGACGGATCGCTCCGGGTGGAGACGGCCCTCGACCTCGCGCGGACGCGCAGCATCGATGCCCCGCACGATTGGGCGGGGATGTCGAGGGCCCTCATCGCCCCGATGCCGTGCGCCGATCAGGCCGAGCTGTTGCGTGCCTTCGACCTCCCGATCGCCCTGATGCAGGACGCCGAGGCGCTCGAGCGGGTCGCCGCCGAGCTGGTCGAGACCAAGGCCGCCGACGGCGTCCGGTACGTCGAGATCCGCTGGGGCCCGCTCCTCCACCTCGCCGGCGGCCTGTCGCTGGCGGACGCGATCGCGGCCGTCTGTCGCGGCGCACAGGACGCCGCGCACCGGACCGGGACCGTCGTCCGACTCATCTCGACCGCGCTGCGGTCGCACGATCCCGAGGCGAACGTGACGCTGGCCGAGACCGCAGCGCGTTTCCGCGACCAGGGCCTGACCGGCTGGGACCTGGCCGGCCCCGAGGAGGCGTTCCCGGACCCGACGGTCCACGCCGCCGCCTTCGAGGCGGCCCGCGCCGGCGGGCTGCGGATCACCCTCCATGCCGGCGAGTGGGGTGGCGCAGCCCAGGTCCGGCGCGCCCTGGCCCTCGAGCCAGAACGGATCGCGCATGGTCCGGGCGCGGCGGACGACCCCGAGCTGTGTGCCGAGCTGATCGCCCGGCGAGTGACCCTCGACCTCTGTCCGACCTCGAACTGGCAGGCCGGGATCGTGCCTTCGCTGGCGGCACATCCGCTCGCCCGACTCGAACGTGTCGGCGTCTCCGTCACGCTCAGCACCGACGACACGACCGTCTCGGACGTCACCCTCTCCGAGGAGTACCTGAAGGCCGTCGAAACCATCGGTCTCACGGTCCCGGAGCTCTGGGAGATCGATCGCCACGCGCTCAACGTGGCGTTCGCCGACGAGCCGGACCTGGTCCCGTTGCGGGCGTCGTTCGCCGCATGGGGCGAGGGGATCCCCGAGCTTCAGGAGGACGGGATCGCGGTGTTCGAGGGCGCCTGAGGTTCGAGCCGACGAGGACCGACCCGGCGCGCCCCTGACAGGACGCGGCGGCTAGGCAGGGACGCCCGCCTCGAGCCGGTCCAGGGCCGCCGCGAGCTCCTCGGCGTCGGCGGCGATCGCGGTCGGCTGCTGGTCGGCGGGGAGTGCCTCGACCTCGGCCCGGGTCGACACCCCGGTGAGCATCAGGATGCAGCGAGCGCCGACGGCCCGCGCCGCGGCGAGGTCCGTGGCGATCCCGTCGCCGATCATGATCGCCTCGCCCGGCTTGCGCCCGACCGCGTGCGCGGCGGCCTCCAGCAGGAACGGCGCGGGCTTGCCGATGGAGATCGGGACGACCCCGGACGCGGCCTCCACCGCGACGACGACCGAGCCGGCGCCCGGCCTGACGCCGCGCTCGGTGGGATAGACCGGATCGAGGTTCGTGGCGATGAAATGGGCGCCGGCCCGGACGCAATCGGACGCGACGGCGAGGCGCGCATAGGTCAGGTTCGGGTCCAGGCCCACCACGACCGCATCGGGGTTCCCGGCCGCCGCGAAGCCCTCGATCGCCTCCTGGCTCATCCGGGTGGCCGCCGCGCCCGACGTGACCACGTCGAACCCCTCGTCACGCAGCTCGCGCTCGAGACCGCCCCCGCCGAGGACGAGGACGCGGTGGATCTCCGGATCGTGCTCCTTGAGGTAGGCAGCAGTCGCCCGGGCCGACGAGACCACCGTATCGGGCGTGACCGGGGCGCCCATCGCCGCCAGCCGGGTCTGGTAGTCGGCCCGGTAGTGCATCGAGTTGTTGGTGACATAGACGACGTCGTCGCCACGGGCCGCGCGATCGGCCAGGACCGCGGCCACTCCGGGGACCGGGTCCGCGCCGCGGTAGACGACGCCATCGAGATCGACCAGCAGGAGCAAGCCCATGTGCCCGATCGTAGCCGGGCGTCTTCCGACGCGTACGATGGGCTCGATGCCCCACCCCGACCGCGACCCGTTGGCCTCGACACGACGCCTGCTGATCGATGGCAACAACCTGCTCCACGCTCTCTCGAAGACCTCGACGGCCGCGCCGGCGTCAGCGCTGATCGGCCGGCTGCGCGGCGTCATCCCGGCCGCGGTGACCATCGAGCTCGTCTTCGACGGACCGCCGGAGCGCGGCCTCCGGAACGAACGGATCGCGGCCGGGGTCGTCATCCGCTACAGCGGCGGCCGGACCGCCGATTCGGTGATCATCACGATGATCGAGGACGTCCGGCTCCTCGACGGCGCCGATGGCACGACGACCCTGCTTCTGGTCACCGACGACCGCGATCTCCGCCACGGCGCGAGGCTTCGCGGCGCGCGGACGGCCGGCTCTACCTGGCTGCTCGGCCGGCTCGGGAGCGGGCGGCTCGCGTCGCCGTCGGTCGGCAACCCGCGCCCGGCCCGGCCGCATCGCACCGCCCCGGTCCCCGCGGCGAGCTCGTCGGACGGCGATCCCGAGGAGGAAGACCGGGCTCGCTGGTCGCCCGGGCGCGGCGCGACGACCAAGAAAGGCAACCCGCGGCGGGCGCCCAGGACCGGCGGCCGAACGGGCGGCCGATCGGGCGGCTGAAAGGGTCGGACTGGTAGGATGCCGCGGTGAGTCTTATCGACGTCCTGAACCAGATCTGGACGCAGATCCTCAACGTCACGGCCATCTTCGTGACGCCCGATTGGGGACTGCTGATCAGCCTCCTTCCGGTCATCGTCGTCCTCGGACTCCTGGCCCCGTTCCTGACCGGGCTGATGATGGGCTCGGTGCTCTACCTGGTCCGCCGGCCGCATGTGAAACTCGCCTACGTCGAGGGTCCACAGCCGGCCCGGATCGGTCCCGGCGGCGAACCGGTCTTCCCGGTCGGTCTCCCCTACTGCCGACGCGACGCGCTCGTCTATCCCTCCGGGACGCTCCGGTGCGAGCGCGATCACGACGAACTCGCGGTCATCTGCCCGATGTGCGGGCTCGGCCGCTCGGCGCTCATCGATACGTGCTCCAATTGCGGTCTGGTCCTGAAGGTCAAGACCCGAGCCGTGGCCGTCCGATCGACGGCCGGACCCAAACCCGGCGGCGCCGCCGTCGCATGAACCACGCCCGCCCCGCGGCGAGCGAGCACCTCGACCCGTCCCGTGCGTCACTGAGGCGATGACCATGGCCAGTCTCTCGAGCATCCTCTTCTCACTCGGCGTGATCCTGGTCGCGCTGGGCTTCGCCGCCCATGTCGGGCACGCGGTCATGCTGGCCAACGGTCGCCGCCTGCTGCCGAGCCTGGCGACCTCGCGCCAGCCCGCCTACGCCGGCGTCGTGACCGGGTCCTTCGTGAACGAACAGCAGGCCCGCGCGACCTCGACCGGCTTCGACGCCTTCGCATCGCCGAGCCCGATGTCGAGCGCGGCGCTCGGCCTGACGTTCGTGGCCTGGCTCGCGCTGGGCGGGGCGATGCTGGCGCGGGCGATCGTGGTCGGTCGTGGGCCGTGGGGCAGCCTGTACGAGTTCAGCGTCGCCTTCGGCTTCTCGATGATCGGTGGCTATCTGTTCCTGCAGCGCCGCTATCCGATCCGTTCGATCGGGTTCATCCCGGTCGGGGTCGCCCTCGCGATCCTGCTGTACGCCTCGAGCCTGCCGGGCGAGATCCAGCCGCTCGTGCCGGCGCTCCAGAACGCGCCACTGCTGACGATCCATGTCGGGATGGCCGTCATCAGCTACGGCATCTTTGCCACCAGCTTCGCGGCCGGGGTCGCCTACCTCGTCCAGGGCCAGGACGACCGGTTCGCCTGGTTGCCGTCGCACAAGGTCCTCGACGAGGTCGCCTATCGCGCGGTCATCATCGGCTTCCCGCTCTTCGCGACGATGATCATCCTGGGCTCCTGGTGGGCCTCGATCGCCTGGTCGCGCTACTGGGGCTGGGACCCCAAGGAGACCGCGGCACTCGTCACGTGGCTGACCTATGCGATCTACCTGCACGCGCGCAACCAGCGCTCGTGGGCCGGCCGGCCGGCAGCGCTCCTGCTCGTGGTCGGGTTCGGGATGGTGCTCGTCACCTATTCCGGTTCGCTCTGGTTCAGCGGCCTGCACGCGTACAGCGGGCTCTAGTCCCGGCGGCGTCGGCGCGCCGATCGGCCCCGAGTTCGTCCTGAGCCCATATCTGCTCGGCCACAGTAAGAGTGGCAGATACCCGCCCAGGGACTGGTAGGCAGGGATTTCGGCCTGAACGACCTCCGGCATGTGTCGGTCCACGCTTGTAGAAGGGCGATACCGCGCCGACACACCGCTGGATCGGGCCCAGGAATCGGCTACCAGTCTCCCCACGGGTATCCGGCAACGAACGGGAGGGCGCGGTCGCCGCAGCGGAGCGTCAGGTCGTCCGCGTTACCTTGCGGAGGTTGCGCGGACGCTCCGGATCGAGGCCGCGCGCGCGAGTGAGATGGAGCGCGTGGAGCTGGCCGACGACGATCGAGACGATCGGTCCGAGCCATTCCGGCGTCCCGGACGGGAGCGAGACCGGCCAGGTCGCGTGACCGAGCGCCTCGGCGTCGTCCGAGGCGACCATGAGGTCCGCACGCAGATCCTCTCGAAGCCGTGCCAGCAGGGTGATCAGGTCGGCCTCCGGAGCGCCCGCCCGGGCGACCGCGATGACCGGGACGCCAGGTTCGACGAGCGCCAGCGGGCCGTGCTGGAAGTCGGCCGATGAGTACGGGTCGGCGAAGACCCGGGCGAGTTCCTTGAGCTTCAGTGCCCATTCTCGAGCGGTGGCGTACTCGTAGCCGCGGGCGATGACGAGCGCCCGGTTGGCGGCCGCCTGGTCTGCGGCGATCCGCTCGATCTCAGGTTCGAGGGCGAGCGCGCGCGCGAGGGTCTCCGGGATGGCCGCCACGGCCGCACGGTCCGCCGGGTCGTCGGCGAGAGCCGCAGACAGGAGCGCGATCGCGAGCAGTTCGGCGGTGTAGGTCTTGGTCGCCGCGACCGCGAGTTCCGGGCCGGCTCCGAGGTCGATCGTCTGGTCGGCGGCCGCTGCGAGCGTCGAGCCGGGCTCGTTGGTGATGGCGATCGTCGGCGCGCCCTGGGCTCGCGCCGCGTCGACGACGGCGACGATGTCCGGTGATGCGCCCGACTGGCTGATCCCGATCACGAGCGCGTCGCGGACGTCCGGGGCCGCGCCGTAGAGCGAGACGATCGACGGCGTCCCGAGCCCGACCGCGAGCCGATGCCGGACGCCCAGCACGTACTGCGCGTAGACCGCGGCGTGATCCGAGGTGCCGCGCGCCGCGATGACGACATGACCGACCGGTCGCTCACGCAGCGACGCGGCGATCCGTTCGA
>DAIOXD010000078.1:0-8088 GCA_036758145.1 Candidatus Limnocylindrales bacterium | reverse complement strand
CGAACCTCCGCTGGCGTCCGATGACCGGCGCCGAGACGCCCTGCCCCGATTGAAACGTGGCCGTCGCGCACCAAGCGAACGCTCGTTAGGCTCGAGGTTGACAGTCGGTCGGGCGCTGTGGATAGTACCGGCAGCGCACCGACCTGTCCGTGCTGGCGCTGTTGCTCGCCCATCGACCGTTTCGAGCGGGAGGCTCGAACCGGAGACGAGGGAGAACCGAGGCGGCGTCGAAGATGTGCGGGTGGGCCGCGGTAGCGAGATATCGGGTTAGAAACCCGTTCGGAGGAGATTCAATGCAGAAGCGACTCCTTGGCATCCTGGCCAGCGCCGCCATCCTGTTGGCGGCATGCGGCGGTGCCGCCACCTCGCCGTCCTCGTCGACGGCGCCGGCCTCGGTCGCACCAGGCGGGTCCACGCCACCCGTCGAATCGGCAGCCCCGAGCGGGGCCGATCTCGCGGCAGACCAGATCCTCAACGTAACGGCCCAGGGTGAACCCCCGACGCTGGATCCGAACAAGGCGCAGGACTCGAATTCGATCACGGTGTTGCGCGCGTTGACCCGCGGCTTGGTCTACTTCGACAAGGACCTCAAGGTCGTGCCGGGCCTGGCATCCTCTTGGGACATCTCGTCCGACGCCAAGACCCTCACCTTCCATCTTCGCGATGCCAAGTACAGCAACGGTGATCCTATCGTCGCCGGCGATTTCGTCTACGGCTTCAAGCGCCTGGTTGACCCGCGCACGGCGGCTCCGTATTCATACGTCACGGCTGAGATCGACGGGGCCCCGGACCTGCTCGCAATGGCCGGCGCCACTCCGGCGCCCGCCGATGCCGCAATCCAGACGGCACTCGACAAACTCGGCGTGTCCGCCCCGGACGACAAGACCTTCGTCATCAAGCTCAACACGGCGGCGTCCTATTTCCTGACGGCGCTGACCCTATGGGTCTTTGTTCCGATCGAGGAGAAATGGATCACCAGCCCGAACGCGACCGAGGCGGGCAAATTCGTCAGTTCCGGTCCGTTCGTGCTTGACTCGTGGACCCACAACACGGAGCTCGTGGTCAAGCCGAACCCGAACTGGTGGGGTGACGTCAAGCCGACCCTGACCGAGCTTCATTTCTCCCTCCGCTCCGATCCGGTCGCCGACCAGGCGTCCTTCGAGACCGGCGAGCTGGACATGGTCCAGACGCCAAGTGCTGACATCCAGCGAGTCAAGGCCGATGCGGTCCTGGGCCCACAGGTCTTGCAGGTCCCGCAGTTTTCGATCACCCAGTACGACTTCAACAACTTCCAGGACTCCAAGCTGAAGTCGTTCAAGACCCCGGGCCCGACCGCCAACAAGGACTTCCGGATCGCTCTGACCCAGGCGATCGACAAGAAGGCGTTCATCGACGCCACCTTTGCCGGTGTCGGCGATCCTGCCAATAGCTTCGTGATGCCGGGCATCCCAGGCTATCAGCCCGATCTGGACCCGTACCCGTTCGATCTTGCCTCAGCCAAGGATCACATGGCCAAGGCTCTGGCCGCACTTGGCAAGTCCAGCGCCGCGGATTTCGGCAAGCTGAAGTTCGGCTTCAACACCGGCGCCGGCCACGAGCCCCGGGTCGCCTTCCTTGCCGAAGCCTGGCGGCAGGCGTTCGGCCTTCAGACCGAGCAGATCGGCAGCGACTTCAGCGTCTTCCTGACCCAGCGGACCGAGGGCGACTACGACATCTCGCGCGACGGCTGGGGTGCGGACTATCCGCACGCGAACAACCAGTTGAACGGCCTGTTCACCTGCCATGGTGGCAATAACGACTCCCAGTACTGCAACAAGGACTTCGATGCCTTGATTGCGCAGGCGGCTGCCGAGCCCGACCCAGACAAGCAGGTCGCTCTCTACAACCAGGCTCAGACGTTGATGATCAATGACGCGGCCATGCTACCGCTGCGCTTTGGCCTCACGACCTACGAGGTCGCCCCGTACGTCTCCGGCGTAGTCTCCACCGGCTCCGATTCGGTGTCGCCCGGGGAGCTGTTCTGGGAGAGCATCCAGATCCTGAAGCATTAGTCGCCAACGGCGATCAGTGCCGCTGGGGCCGGTCGAAGGACCGGCCCCAGCGATCAACCCGCCAGTCTCGATAGCCGAGAGCAGCCGTGATCACCTATATCGCCCGGCGCATCCTCTGGATCATCCCGGTGCTGTTCACGGTCTCGATCATCACCTTCGCGCTCATGCACGCCGTCCCCGGCGGCCCGTGGGACAGCGAGAAGCGGCTGCCACAAGGTGTCGAGGATCGGCTCAACGCGCAGTACGGCCTGGACCAGCCGGTCTACAGCCAGTACATCTCCTGGGCTGGAGGATTCATCCAGGGCAACCTGGGACCTTCATACCGATACAAGGACCGAACGGTCAACGAGATCGTATCTGACGGCATCTGGACGACCGTCCAGCTCGGCGTGATGGCGTTCCTGCTCTCGGTCCTCGTCGGGATCCCGCTCGGGATCTTCGCGGCCCTCGGGCACAACAAGTTACCCGACTACATCTCCACCGGCGTGTCCATCGTGGGCATCGCCACGCCCAGTTTCGTGCTGGCGATCTTGCTCATCGTGTTCTTCGCGGTCCAATTACGGTGGTTCCCGACCGGGAACTGGAAGGGTCCTGATACCTGGGTGCTGCCCACGGTCGCGCTGGCTGGATTCCCGATCGCCGTGATCGCCCGATACACCCGTGCGTCGATGCTCGAGGTCACCCGGAAGGACTACATCCGGACCGCCCACAGCAAGGGTCTGAGCGATCGATCGGTCGTCACGCGGCACATGATCCGCAACGCCCTCATCCCGGTCGTGACGATCCTCGGGCCGACCCTCGCCTTTCTCGTCACGGGCTCGTTCATCATCGAAACCATCTTTGGGATCCCGGGGGTGGGGCGCTACTACATCACGGCCATTTCGACCCGCGACTACAGCCTGCTCATGGCGATGACGATGCTGTACGCGTTCGCGGTGGCGTTCCTCAACGTGGTGGTCGACGTGCTGTACGCGTACATCGATCCCCGGATCCGGTACAGCTAGGAGCTCGCGAGATGGCGACAAACACAACGGTCGTCGGGACCCGGCTCGCCAAGCCGAAGGCGGCGACGGGACCCTGGCGTGAGGCGGCCGGTCGGTTGTTCAAGAACAAGCTGGCCGTCGTCGGTCTGGTCATCGTCGCCCTCTTCCTGTTCTGTGGGATCTTCGGCCCGCTCATCGCGCCCTGGGACTACCAGGTCCAGGACCTGCCGGCCGTCTTCGCCAACGGCAGTCGCCCACTGCCGCCCTTCTCGCCCAACCACATCCTAGGCACGGACCAGCTAGGGCGTGATCTCCTCAGCCGGCTCCTCGACGGCGCGCGGATCAGCGTCACGGTCGCCTTGGTCGTCCAGGCGGTCATCCTCCTGATCGGCGTCCCCCTGGGCGCGATCGCGGGCTGGTTCGGCGGCCGCGTCGACAACGCGCTGATGCGTCTGACCGATGTCTTCTATGCGTTCCCCGACCTGTTGTTCATCATCCTGCTCTCGGTCGCCTTCCGCGAGACTGCCTTCGGCCAGGCCCTCGATGGCCTTTTCCTCGTCTTCGTGGCCATCGGCTTGGTCGGCTGGGTCACCGTCGCCCGCCTGACCCGCGGCCAGTTGCTCTCCCTCAAGGAGACCGAGTTCGTCGAGGCGGCCAAGGCCATCGGCGTCTCCGATACCAAGATCGTCACGCGCCACCTCCTGCCCAACGGGATGGGTCCCATCATCGTCGCCATCACGCTGGGCATCCCGAGCGCCATCCTGGCCGAGGCGACGCTCGCGTTCATCGGTGTGGGTGTCCAGCCTCCCCGCGCATCGTGGGGCAGCCTGATCAACGACGGCCAGAAATACGTTCGGTCCGAGCCCCACCTCGTGCTCTTCCCGGCGATCTTCATCGCCCTCGCGCTGATCGGGTTCACCTTCCTCGGTGACGGCCTGCGCGACGCGCTCGACCCGAAGCTCAAGGGAAAGCAATAGGTGGTGGGCGCCGACGAGGGGATCTCCTCAGCAGACGCACCGACCATCATCGAACTGTCCTCCGACGACGTCCTGCGAGCGCGGAACGAGGCGGTCGCCAGCGCCGGGGTCGGGCGCAAGGCCGCCCACCTGCTCGAGGTACGCGGCCTGTCGACCCATTTCTTCACGCCCGATGGCGTGGTCCAGGCGGTCGACGATGTCAGCTTCGATGTCGGCTACGGCGAGACGCTCGGCCTGGTCGGCGAATCCGGCTGCGGCAAGAGCGTCTCTGCGCTTTCGATCGCGCGGCTCGTGCCCGATCCACCGGGCAAGATCGTCTCGGGCTCCATCCTGTTCGATGGCATCGATGTCCTCAAGCTGAGCTCGGAGGACATGCGCAAGCTCCGGGGCAAGGAGATCGGATTCATCTTCCAGGACCCGCTGACCAGCCTCAACCCGACGCTGACCATCGGCTACCAGATCGGCGAGTCGATCCGCGAGCACATGGGCCTATCGCCCAAGGCGGCCCGCGAGCGCATCACCGAGCTCCTGGCCAAGGTCGGGATCCCACGACCCAAGGACCGGCTCAACGACTACCCGTTCCAGTTCTCGGGCGGGATGCGTCAGCGCGTCATGATCGCGATCGCCCTGTCGTGCGACCCGAAGCTGATCCTCGCCGACGAGCCGACGACGGCCCTCGACGTGACGATCCAGGCGCAGATCCTCGAGCTCATCCAGCGGCTCTCATCGGAGTTCGGGACGGCCGTCCTGCTCATCACGCACGATCTCGGCATCGCCGCCGGGATGTGCGACCGGGTCAACGTCATGTACGCCGGCAAGATCGTCGAGACGGGCTCCGTCGACACGCTGTTCGAGAACCCGCGCATGCCGTACGCCTGGGGCCTGCTCGATTCGCTGCCGCGCATCGACGACGTCCGCGGCGACCGGCTGCGCACCATCGAGGGGCTGCCGCCGATCCTCATCTCGCCGCCCAACGCCTGCCGGTTCGCGCCGCGCTGCGATTTCGTGCGGGACGTCTGCCTGGCGAACGAGCCGGAGCTCACCCAACGCGACGAAGCCGGCCACCTGGCGCGCTGCTGGGCGACCGAGAAGGGCGGGTGGATCGAGTGACGACCGCGACCGCGACGCCCACCGAGACCCCGGGCCCTCGCCCACACGACGCGGAGAACCTCGTCGAGATCGACAACCTGCGGGTCTATTTCCCGATCCGCTCGGGGATCTTCAAGACCCAGAAGGGGACGGTCAAGGCGGTCGACAACGTCACCTTCGAGGTGCGCCGCGGCGAGACGCTCGGCTTGGTCGGAGAGTCCGGCTGCGGCAAGAGCACGATCGGCCGGGCGATGATCCGGCTGCGCGAAGCGACGAGCGGATCCGTCCGCTTCGATGGCGTCGACCTCACGAGCCTGAGCACCGGTGAACTACGCAAGATGCGCCGCCGGATGCAGATCATCTTCCAGGACCCGTACGGCTCGCTCGACCCGAGGATGACCGTCGGCTCGATCGTCAGCGAACCGATCGAGACCCACCACCTGGCATCCGGCGAGGCCAAGAACGAGCGGGTCGCCGACCTGCTCAGGCTTGTCGGCCTGGATCCGAACTACGTCAAACGCTACCCGCACGAATTCTCGGGTGGGCAGCGACAACGCATCGGGGTCGCGCGCGCGCTCGCCGTCGAGCCCGAATTCATCGTCTGCGACGAGCCCATCTCGGCGCTCGACGTCTCCATCCAGGCCCAGGTCCTCAACCTGCTGACCGACCTGCGCAAGCGTCTGGGGCTGACCTATCTCTTCGTCGCCCACGACCTGTCGGTGGTCAAGCACATCAGCGACCGGGTGGCGGTCATGTACCTCGGCCGCATCGTCGAGGTCGGTCCGCCCGACATCCTGTACTCGGCGCCGGGCCATCCCTACACCCGGGCCCTCCTGTCGGCGGTGCCGGTCCCCGATCCCGTCGCCGAACGGAAGCGCCGACGGGTCATCCTCAAGGGTGACGTGCCGAGCCCGGTCAACCCGCCGCCCGGCTGCCGGTTCCATACCCGTTGCTGGTTGTACGAGCGCCTGGGTCAGCCAGAGGACTGCCGGACGATCGATCCGGAGCTCAAGATGGTGGCCGACGTCGCCGACCACCGGGCCGCCTGTCACCACTCCGACGAGGCGCTCAAGACCGATGTCGGCATCGCCCACATCGGCCAGGAGCTCGTGCGACGCGGGACGCCGGCGACGGCCCTCGCGACCCTCGCGAGCGCGAACGGCGCGACCGACCACGAGCCCGTCCTGGCGGCGCCCGCGTTCGGCGACGAACCGAAGCCGACCGAGGCCGTCAGCCCGCCGGACGCGTTCTCGACCGAGGACCCCGCCTCGACCGACACGCCGACGGATCGGCCCAGCCCATTCTGAGGAACCCGCCAAACCTGCCCGAATCGCAAGGGTGCGTCTGTGGAAGTCCCACGGTATCCTGTCCCGCGTTCGGGTCATCCGCGACCGATGCGGCGCCGTCGGCGCTGGTCGTGGATGGTCCACAAGAGGAGGAGGATCCATGAAACCAGTGCGCATCGGTGCGCTCCTCGCGACAGCGGCGATCGCGTTCGCTGCCTGCGGCGGGGGCACCACCAGCTCCGCACCAACGGCCGCTCCGCCGACCGGCGCCGCCTCGACGCCGCCTTCGTCCGGCACCCCGTCAGTCGAACCGTCGACGGCGGGCACCCCGAAGTCGGGCGGGACGCTCGTCGTCGCGATCCCGGGCGATATCAACCGGACCGACTCGGCCCTGATCGATGACGCCAACTCGTCGTACGTGCTCCAGCAGGTCATGGAGACGCTGGTCACCCTCAAGCCGGGCAGCGGCAGTGACATCGTCGGCGGCCTCGCCGAGAGCTGGACGATCAGCCCCGACGGCCTGACCTATACGTTCAAGCTGCGGACCGGCGTCAAGTTCCAGGACGGGACCGACTTCAATGCCGCCGCCGTCAAGTTCAACTACGACCGCTGGCTGGCGATCCCCAAGGCCTACGTGGACCTTGGCTACACCTACTACATCGACACGGTCTTCGGGCACGGCGATGCGAGCACGGTCGCCTCGACCGCCGCACCCGACCCGACCACGTTCGTCCTGACCCTCAAGAAGCCGAACTCGGCGTTCCTCGTCACCCAGACGCTGACGCCATTCGGGATCTCGAGCCCCAAGGCGCTGGCCGACGGCAACGCGAGCGCACCGGACTTCAAGAACAACAAGTACGCCCAGGGTGGGCCGCCCGCCGCCGTCGGCACGGGCCCATTCATGTTCAAGGAGTGGGTCCCGGGCGACCACGTCACCCTGACCAAGAACCCGACCTACTGGAACACGGCGGCCGGCGGGCCGTACCTCGATGCGATCACGTTCAAGCCGATCGCCGACACGACGGCGACCCTGAACGCGCTCCAGTCGGGTGATATCGACCTCTCCCAGACCCTGGCCCCGGTCGATGTGCCGACCGTGACCGCGGATACCAAGCTGCAGTTCTTCGACCGCGGCAGCGCCTGCAACGTGGGCGTGCTCGGGATGAACGAGACCCACAAGCCGTTCGACAACGTCAAGATCCGCCAGGCGGTCGCCTACGCGATCAACCGTCAGGCCATCGTCGACGCGTTCTTCGGCACGACCGGTGTCGTCCTCAAGACGTGGGCGCCCCCGGGCACCATCTTCGCCAAGGACGAGCCCGTGCCGGACTACGACCCGGCCAAGGCCAAGCAGCTCATCGCCGACAGCGGCGTGACGGACCTGAGCTTCGACTTCTGGTATCCGTCCAGCGTCAGCCGGCCGTACATGCCTGATCCGAAGGGTGAGTTCGAGGCCATCCAGCGCGACCTCGAGGCGGTCGGCTTCAAGCCGAACCCGAAGACCTCGCCCTGGCGGCCCGATTACCTGGCCGCCGAGTCGAGCGGGAAGTACCCGGCCTGGCTGATCGGCTGGAACTGCGACTGGCTGGGCATCGACAACTTCCTGTACACCGCGTTCTTCGCCTACCGGGACAACAAGCCCGGCGTCGAATACGGCTACAAGAACGACGCGATGAACCAGGCCATGGTCGACGCGCTCGCG
>DAIOXD010000077.1:0-8182 GCA_036758145.1 Candidatus Limnocylindrales bacterium | reverse complement strand
GGATCGAGCTCGTCCCGATCAGGACGAGGGCGAGGATCCACAGGTCCTGGCCGTGTCCCACCGCAGAGAGCGGGCGGTTCTCGGACAGCGGCGCGTAGCTCGTCCAGCCCGCCGCGGCGGTGCCGCCGGTCACGAACCCGAGCAACAGCAGGATCCCGCCCAGCGGCAACATCCACAGCGAGAGCGCGTTGATGCGCGGGAAGGCCATGTCCGGCGCGCCGATCTGGAGCGGGACGACGTAGTTCCCGAAGCCCGCCAGCATCGGGATGACGAACAGGAAGATCATGATCGTCCCGTGCATCGAGAAGAGTTCGTTGTAGGTCTGGTCGTTGAAGAACTGGAGACCCGGCTGGGCGAGCTCGGTCCGCACGCCGAGCGCGAACACGCCGCCGATGAAGAAGAACAGGAACGAGTTGACGATGTACAGGATCCCGATCTTCTTGTGATCGGTGGTGGTCAACCACGCATACAGGGAGCTCCGCGAGCTGGTGGCGGCAGGCGTCAGGGTGGTCGTCGCCATCGAGCGCTCCTTACTGGACCGTGAGCGTGCCGGTCATCGTCGGATGCACGGTACAGACATACGCGTAGCTCCCGGTCGCTAGGGCAGGGATGTCGTAGGTCTTCTTGGCGACGCCCGGGAACACCTCGCCCTTGAAGACCTCGTCACCGGTGGGTGAGTCCTTGTGGATCGAGACGTTGTGGGGCGTGCCCGGGTCCTGGTTGTCGAAATCGATCTGGAACGGCGTCCCGGCCGGGGCCGTCAGTGACTTCTCGACGTACTGGATGCCGCTGGCGGTGATCTGAAGGGTCGGACCGGCCGCGGCCGGGCTGCCGCTCGGAGCCGGCGCTGACGAGGCGCTCGGGCTGCCGCTCGGGGGCGGCGCGGACGAGGTCGCGGGGCTGCCGCTCGGAGCCGGCGACGGTGAGGCGGCGGCCGCAGCCGCCTTGTCGGCGAGCCATTTGTCGAAGTCGGCCGGGGCGAGCGCCTTCACCTCGAACAGCATGATGCTGTGCCCGCTGCCGCACAGCTCGGCGCACTGGCCGCGGAAGGTCTGACCCGCGTCGGCCGCATCAACGGTGAAGTCGAACTGATTCGTCCGGCCCGGCACGACGTCGCGCTTGAACAGGAACTGCGGGACGTAGAAGGCGTGGATGACGTCGTGGCTGACCAGCGACAGCTGGACCGTCCGGCCGGCCGGGACCATCATCCCGCCGCCCTGGCTGACGAGCGGCAGGAATTCCGTGTAGACGACGGTCTTGCCGTCCGGTCCGATGTAGTCGAACTGCCACTGGAACTGGCCGGCCTGCGCGGTGATCTTCGTCGTTTGCGCGTCAGCCGCGCTGGTATCGACGGCGTTGAGGGTGTCCCACGAGACGAAGAACAGGAAGATGACGATGAGCGTCGGGACGATGGTCCAGACGAATTCGGCGACGTTGTTGCCGTGCGTCTGGGGCGGCAGCGTGTCATCGCCCGGCTTGCGGCGGTAGCGGACGACCGACCAGATGATCAGCGCCTCGACCACGACGAAGATCGCGACCGCGATCAGGAAGACGATCGTGTACAGGTCGCGGATCTTGGCGCCCTGTTGCGTGACCGCGATCGGCGGGTAAAGCCCCGCGACGAACGTATCGCCGATGTGGAGCACGTTCACCCCGACGGCCAGCAGCAGCAGGCTGACGCCCACGATCAGGGCGACGATGGCGAGGGCGAAGATCGCAGGCCGGGCGGAGCGCGACCTGGGGGAGTTCGACATCAAGGTCCTCGAGGATGGCCAGCGCCCCGAAGGGCACGACGACCGATGCGGACGGCAGGCGCGGTCGACCGCGGTGGGTCGAACCGCGGCCATTCTACCGAACGCTTTCAGGTCGCGCCTTGCAGTCCGGTCGTGCACGCGATCGGCGGGGACCTCGACCGCCGTTCGTGGGACCATGCGCCCGATGCCCGCAGCGCGCTCGATCCGTCGGTCGGTGGCGGCCGCCATGGTACTGGTGGGGCTGGCCTCGATGGCCGGCCCCGTCTCGGCGCACGGGCCGGTCCCGACGGACCCCCCGACCGCCGCGTCCCTGATCTTCGGCTGGACATTCGAGCCGATCCCCACGCTCGGGATCGTCGTGGCGGTCTGGTGGTGGCTGTGGGCCGTTCGCCGCGTCGATCGGCTCCACCCGGGACACCCGGTCCCGCGCCGGCGGACCGTGGCCTTCCTGGGCGGGATGTCGGCGCTCGCCTTCGCGTTGCTGTCGGGGATCGCCCGCTACGACACCTCGCTCTTCTCGGTCCACATGGTGCAGCACGTGCTGCTGATGCTCGTCGCGGCACCGCTCATCGCCCTGTCCGCCCCGGTGACGCTCCTGCTCCGACTGAGCTCATCAGAGACCCGCCAGCGCTGGCTCCTTCCGGTCCTGCATTCGCGGATCGTGCGCTTCCTCGGGTTCCCGGTGACGTCGTGGGTCCTCTTCGCGACGATCATGTGGGCCACCCACTTCTCGCCCCTCTTCAACGCCTCGCTCCAGGACCCGGCCATCCACGATCTCGAGCATGTCCTCTTCCTGGTCGGCGCGCTCCTCTTCTGGTGGCCCGCGGTCGCGCTCGACCCGGCGCCGTGGCGGATGGGCCACCCGGCACGGATCGTCTACGTGCTCACGCAGATGACGCAGAACACGTTCCTGGCCGTCGTCATCCTCAACGCGACGGCTGTCCTTTACTCCCATTACGCGACGCTCGTTCGACCGTGGGGCCTGCCGCCACTCGATGACCAGCGCCTGGCCGCCGGCCTGATGTGGATCGCCGGCGACGCTGTCTTCCTGAGCGCGATCCTGGCCGTGATCGCGGGCTGGATGCGGGCGGAACAGAAGAATGAGGTCCGTGAAGACCGACGGGCGGTCGAGGAACTCGTCCAGATCCGGATCCGGGAGCACCGCCTCGCCGACCGCCTCGCCGACGAGCGCGTCGATAGGGGTGGCTAGCCCTCGAGCGGGACGGGCGCCCCGAGGTATTCGAGGTATCGATCCGGATCGACGTTGCCGCCGCTGACGATCGCGACCACCGGACCGTCGACTCGGTCGAGCCCCGATTCCCGGCTGTGAAAGGCGAGCGCAGCGACCCCGAGCGCCCCGGAGGGCTCGACCACGAGGCGGCTCCGTTCGGCTGCCAGCCGCACGCCGGCGGCGATCTCGCGCTCGGTGACGGTCACGATCGAATCGAGGAGCGCCCGGAGATGGGCGAAGGTGCGAACGCCAAGGGCTTGTGTTCGCGTCCCGTCGGCGATCGTCCGCGACACGAGCTCGGCGGGCCAGCTGACGATCTCGCCCTGGACCAGTGAATCGCGGGCATCGGCCGCCAACTCGGGCTCGACCCCGATGACGCGGGCATCCGGCCGCAGGGCCCGGACCGCGACGGCGACGCCACTGGCCAACCCGCCGCCACCGATCGGCACGAGGACGGCCGCTAGATCCGGCAGGTCCTCGATCAGCTCGAGCCCGACCGTTCCCTGGCCGGCGATGATCCGGTCGTCGTCGTAGGGCGGGATGATCGTGAGGCCGCGCTTGGCGGCGATCTCCTCGGCCACCTGCTGGCGTTCGTCGCTGGCTGTGCCGACGACGACGATCTGGGCACCATCGAGGGCGACCCGCTCGCGCTTCACGGCCGGCGCGTCGGATGGCATGACGACGACCGCCGGTGCTCCGAGGAGCCGGGCGGCTCGTGCGACGCCTTGGGCGTGGTTGCCCGACGAATACGTGATCACGCCCCGCGCGAGCGCCTCGGGTGGCAGCGTGGCGATCGCCGCATAGGCACCGCGAAGCTTGAAGGCTCCGACGGGCTGGAGCGATTCGGCCTTGAGGAACCGCCTGTCGGCCGGCGGCCCGAACGCGACGAGCGGCGTCCTGACCGCGACGCCCCGGAGGCGCTCGGCTGCGGCGCGCACGTCGTCGAGCGTGACGAGCGCCGGATCGGCGTCGTTCGGCATCAGCGGTCCCGGGGGGCGACGCGCTGGCAATCGATGCAGCGGGCCGCCCACGGCAGCGCCTCGAGCCGTTCGAGCGGGATCGGGTTCCCGCAGCGAACGCACGTTCCGAAGGTCCCGCCGTCGAGCCGCGCCAGCGCCTCGTCCACGAGCACGAGTTGGGCATCCGCGCGGTCGCGCAGGGCGAGGTCGCGCTGCTGGGCGAAGACCTGGCTGGCGGCCGCGGCCTGCGACCCGTACGTCATCTGGCCCGGCGCGACGATCGCCTCCCCGATCTCCTCGAGCAGCCGCGCCCGTTCGGCGAGGAGCGCGTCGCGGGCGTGGGCGAGGTCGTGGGTGGCGGGGTCCATCCGCGGATGGTAGCGCGAACGTGGGCGCTGTCCGGCCATCTGGCAGCTCGCGACCCTATACTCCACGGGAGTACCGAAACGGAGACGCCTTGATGGCCATCGAGATCGATCCCGTCTGCGGGATGGAGGTCGACACGGCGACGAGCCAGCTCTCGCTCGACCACGACGGGAAGACGTACTGGTTCTGCGGGAAGGGCTGCCTGCTCGACTTCGGCGACGATCCAGCAGCGTTCCTCTCGAACGACACGCCGAGGTCGATGCCGGACTCGCCGTCTGCGCCAGACGGACGATAAGCCGCCTCACGCGCCCCAGTCTGCGGTCGCATCGCCCGCGATCACGACGGGTCGAAGCGCCTCGATCAGGCTTTCTGGGTGTGCGACTCACCGACGGGCGGTGAGTGACCCGAGACTTACGTGGATGAAGTTGGCCCCGACGCTGGAGCCGGGGCCAACCTCATGCCTCTGTTACGGAGTCGGCGGGTTCTCCGGGTTGGTTCCACCCGCGCAGGTTCCGTGGCCCGCTTCCCCAGGAGTCCCCTGGGTATGGGGCGTTTGAACGATGCTGTCGATCGGACCCTGTGGCGGATTCATGTCATTCAATCCGTTGTAGGAGCAGATCGAGTTGGAGTGTGCCGGTGCCCCGGTGCGGTTGCCCGAACCGGAAAAAGCAACGCCCGGAGTGCCCGGAGGACCCTGTACCTCACCAGCGAGAGCCACACTGGCACTCAGGCTCAGGACGAGGGCGGCTACAGAGACCGCAGCTCCGAATCTTGTGATGAGTCGGCGCGCCATCGACAAGTACCTCCTTCGGCCGAGGTCGGTCTCGCCATTGGCTTTCGGCACGAGTCGGGCGACCGATCATGGGGACGCCGTACCGTGGAACTCCCCCGAGGCTCCCGCCACCTCTCCGTGGGGCGCATCATGCGCCCGCGGAGGTGTATGCAGAGGGTGTTCCGCGAAATGTGGTGTCAAGGTGCACCGACCCCCCGACGCAGGCGCTTTCGCTCGGAGCGAGTACGACCACCTGTGGAATAGACCAGGTCAGAACTTGGTCGTACTCGGCCGCTTTCCTGCATGGCCATCCGACGTGCGTGAGATGCTCGCGATGACTGCGCAAACCCCGGTGATAAGCCGCAGCTAAGCGCCGTTCGCGACACTGGCCACAGGCGGTTTCGGACCGGGCATTCCCTGGAGGGGTCGACCGCCCAGCGGGTCCGGCCATGTCGGCCGGATGGAGGTGCTTCATGCGTCGATCCGTCAGCCGTCTTGTCGCCATCGTCACGCAGCTCGTGATCGCCCTTGCGCTCGCCCCGACCGACGGCCTCAAATGGTGATCGCGCTCAGGTCCGGGCGCCCGGCACCGCCGCCGGGTCGGCCGTCAGGCGTGACGCGACGTAGACCGGGATGATCGAGAGGAGCAGGACGAGGACGGCGGCGACGTTCACCAGCGGGAGCTGGTTCGGCCGCTGGTAGTTGTTGAAGATCCAGAGCGGCAGCGTCTGGACGCCCGGGCCGGACAGGAAGTTCGTCACGATGATCTCGTCGAATGACAGCGCGAAGGCGAGGAGCGCGCCGGCGATCAGCGCGGTCCGGATGGCCGGGAAGGTCACGCGCCGAAACGTCGTGAAGGTGTCGGCCCCGAGGTCAGCCGAAGCCTCCTCGAAGGATCGCGACGTGCGCCGGAGACGGGCGATCGCATTGTTATAGATGACCACGACGCAGAAGGTCGCGTGGCCGACGACGATGGTCGTCACGCCGAATTCGAAGCCGATCGTGCGAAACGCCGTGTTGAGCGCGAGACCGGTGACGATGCCCGGCAAGGCCAAGGGCAGGATGACGATGAACGCGACGACGTAGCGCGTGTCCGGGCCGAGATAGACGACGCTGCAGGCGATCCCGTGCGGTTCGGAGCCGGTCTACCCGAGGGTGGCTCTAGCGGCCGGTGATATCCGTCCAGGCCTTCGACCCGTCGCGGAGGCCTCGTCGGGTCCGACGGCCGCGTCGGGCTCGGCGAGGCGGATCTTCTCGGGCCGGATCGTGAACGTACCGGATGACCCGATGACCCGTTGGGCGATCTCGCCGCGGAGCAGGTTCGAGGTCTCGACGAACCCGGCCACGAACGGCGTCGCAGGTCGCTCATAGACCTCCGCGGGGGCGCCGACCTGCTCGATCTTGCCCTTGTTGAAGACGGCCAATCGGTCGCTCATCGTGAGCGCCTCCTCCTGGTCGTGGGTCACGTAGATGAAGGTGATGCCGACCTGCTGCTGGATGGCCTTGAGCTCGATCTGCATCTCTTCGCGCAGCTTGAGATCGAGCGCACCGAGCGGTTCAACGAGAAGCAGGACGCGCGGTCGGTTGACGAGCGCCCTGGCCAGCGCGACCCGCTGGCGCTGTCCGCCCGACAGCTGGCCTGGCTTCCGGCGTTCGTAACCCTCGAGCCGGACCATCCGGAGCGCGTCCGCGACGCGAGCGACCCGCTCCGCCTTGGCGACCTTGCGGACGACGAGCCCGTAGCCGACGTTGTCACCGACGGTCATGTGCGGGAAGAGGGCGTAGTCCTGGAAGACCGTGTTGACGTCGCGATCGAACGGCGGGACCGTCGTGACGTCCTCTCCATGCAGGAGGATGCGGCCTTCACTCGGTAGCTCGAAGCCGGCGATCATCCGCAGCGTCGTCGTCTTCCCCGAGCCCGAAGGACCGAGCATCGAGAAGAACTCGCCGTCGTAGATGTCGAGATCGATCCCGTCGACCGCGACGACGGGGAAGTTCCCGTCGGTCTCGACGAACGTTGCGACCCGCCGGCCGACCTCGTCGTCGCCGAAGCGCTTGACGACGCCCTCGAGCCGCACGGCGACCCTGGGAAGGGAGACCTTCCGTGCGGCTTCGGCTGTCTCGGTCGGGATCGTCAAGCGCGGACCTCGAAGCTGGGGCCGTTGCCGCCCAGGTGAGCGGCCGTGGCTCGGGTCCGCCGCAATGTGCGGCCCGCTCACGAGCGTGTCAAGCCGCACCTGACCGCGTTCCGGTCGGCGCGTCCTAGACTTCGCGCCGTGCCGCCCCGCCTTCCTCGCGCGCTGGTCGCCATCGGCGTCCGGACCGTCATCCTGGCCGCGCTCGTCGCGCTTTTGGCGATCGGGTGCGACGCCGGTGTCGCGTCCCCGACCCCGCCGATCGTGCCCGGCGCCCCGGGAGCGCCGCGCGAAGTGAACCTGATCGCCAAGGACTACTCGTTCCTCCCCGACACGCTCGACCTCGTTCCGGGCGAGACCGTCCTCCTCCACGTGATCAACGGCGGGCTCGAGGTCCACGAGGCGATCCTCGGTGACGCGGCGGTCCAGGATGCCTGGGAGGCCGCCGAGGCGGCGGTCGCCGGTGGGCCGCCCGGACCGACACCCGTTGTGACCGTCCCGGCCGGCGTCGCGGGCGTCCGGATCGTGGTCCGCTCCGGCGAGCGGGTCGATCTCGTCTGGACGGTGCCGGCCGGCGCGGTCGATGCAACGTGGATCGTCGGCTGCCACATCCCCGGCCATCTCGCGCGCGGCATGCAGATCCCGATCCGCTGGGTCACCGCGCCGGCTCGATAGGCGTTCCGGATGGTACGCTCTGCTCCTGCGCCGTGACGGGATTCGCGGCGTCGTTCGACGCAAGGAGGGTCCTGGATGGCGTATGTGATCGCCGAGCCGTGCATCGACGTGCTCGACGTGTCGTGCGTCTCCGTCTGCCCGGTCGATTGCATCCATTTCGACGAGGGCACGGATCGCAAGCTGTTCATCGATCCGAACGAATGCATCGACTGTGGCGCGTGCGAACCCGAGTGCCCGGTGAACGCCATCTTCCCCGAGGAGTCGCTGCCCACCGAATGGGCGAACTACAC
>DAIOXD010000076.1:0-8324 GCA_036758145.1 Candidatus Limnocylindrales bacterium | reverse complement strand
CGGCAGTACGACGAGATCCAGGCCGACCTGTCGCGTCCCGAGACATCCACCGACCCGTCGGCCATCCGCCGGCTGGGCCAGGAGCTGTCGCGACTCGAGCCGGTCGTGGAGGCCTATCGGCGGCTGGAGGCCACCCGGACCGAGCTGGCCGGGGCGCGCGAGCTCCGAGACGGTGCCGATGACGACGAACTGAAGGTGATGGCCCGCGAGGAGATCGACCGGCTCGAGGTCGACGAGGCTCGCCTCGTCGAGGAACTCAAGGTCCTCCTCCTGCCGCGCGATCCCGACGACGGGCGCGACGTGATCATGGAGATCCGGGGTGGTGCCGGGGGTGAGGAGGCGGCCCTGTTCGCGGCCGAGCTCTATCGAATGTATGTCCGCTATGCCGAGCGACACCGATTCAAGCCCGAGATCCTGAGCCTCAACGAGACGGGGATCGGCGGGATCAAGGAAGCCATCCTCCAGATCCACGGTGACGGGGCCTACAGCCGGCTCAAGTTCGAGGGCGGCGTCCACCGTGTCCAGCGCATCCCCGCGACCGAATCATCGGGCCGGATCCACACCTCGACGGTGACCGTCGTGGTCCTCCCCGAGGTCGACGAGGTCGAGATCGAGATCGACGAGGAGCGCGACCTGCGGATCGACGTCAAGCGCGCGTCCGGGCCCGGCGGCCAGTCCGTCAACACCACCGATTCCGCGGTCCGCATCACGCACCTGCCGTCCGGCCTCGTGGTCGAGATCCAGGACGAGAAGAGTCAGCACAAGAACAAGGCCAAGGCGATGTCCGTCCTCCGCTCGCGGCTGTACGACCTCCAGCAGCAGAAGCAGCGTGAGGCCGACTCGGCGGCCCGGCGCTCGATGGTCGGGTCGGGCGACCGCTCCGACAAGGTCCGGACCTACAACTTCCCGCAGGACCGGGTCACGGACCATCGGATCGGCAAGACGGTGCACAACCTGCCGAGCGTGATGGACGGCGATCTCGATGACCTGATCGATGCCCTGGTGATGGCCGACCAGGCCGATCGGCTCGGCGAGATCGGCGACGTTGACGGCGCCGCCTGAGGATCCGGTTCCCGGGTCGACGAACGCGTTCGTCGTGGAGACCACCGGCGCGTTGCTCCGGGAAGGGGCGGAGTCGCTGGTCGCCGCCGGCTCGGAGACGCCCCGGCTCGATGCGGAGCTGCTGCTCGGTCACGCGGTCGGGGTCGGGCGGACCGTCGTCCTGGCTCATCCCGAGGCGCCGGTCGGCCCCGATGCCGC
Source organism: Candidatus Limnocylindrales bacterium (assembly GCA_036758145.1). GTDB lineage: Bacteria > Chloroflexota > Limnocylindria > Limnocylindrales > CSP1-4 > SPCO01. The sequence goes on along the minus strand of DAIOXD010000076.1, from coordinate 7,064 downwards.
TCGCCGCTACCGGGCGGACATCGGGCGCCGCGCGAACGGGGAGCCCGTCGCGTATCTCCGAGGCGTGAAGGAGTTCCACGGACTCGCGTTCGAGACCGACTCGCGGGCACTGATCCCGCGACCCGAGACGGAGCGCCTGGTCGATCTCGCGCGCGACGAGGTGATGCGCCGGCTCGGGGCCGTGGGGCGCGCAGCAGGGGCTCCGGCGCTGCGGGTCGTCGACGTCGGGACGGGGAGCGGGGCCATCGTGGTGGCGCTTGCTGTCTCGTTGCGGCGGCTGGGTGCGCTCGACGCGATCGAGCTCCTGGCGATGGACGTCTCCCCGGACGCGCTGGATCTGGCGCGTGAGAACGCGGTGGGCCACGCCGTGGCGGACAGGGTCTCGTTCGTGGAGGCCGACCTGCTGCCGGTCGATGCCGTGGGCATCGACCTCGTCCTCGCCAACCTGCCGTACGTGCGGCGCGACGCCATCGCGGGGTTGCCCAGGGCAGCCTCGTTCGAGCCCGTGCTGGCGCTCGATGGCGGTGCGGATGGGCTCGAAGTGATCGGGCGCCTGCTCGATCGGTTGGCTGGCTCGCTCGACGAGGACGGCGTCGCGTTGCTGGAGATCGGGGCGGATCAAGGCGAGGCGGTCGTCGAGCTTGCAGCGGCTCGGCTCCCAGGTTGGCGGTGCGTCGTGGAACTCGATCTGGCCGGCCTGCCGCGCGTCGCCAGGATCGAGCGGCCGGCACCCGCCTGACAGCGCCGCCGGCAGCGGTCGGGCATCATCAGGAGGTGCTCACCATCAAGACTCCCGAGGCCATCCTGCCCATTCGGCTCGTCGCCCTCGATATCGATGGGACGCTCGTCGGAGAGGACCTCGACATCGGGTCCGACACCCGGACCGCGATCCGGGCGGCGCGCAAACGCGGGGTCATCGTCAGCCTTGTCACCGGTCGCATGGTCTCGAGCGCGATGCGATTCGCGCGCGAGCTCGATCTCGACTCGCCGATCGTCGGCTACCAGGGCGCGCTCATCCGCGAGATGCCGGCCGCGGGGTCGGATCGCCTCGGCCGGCTCCTGGTCCACACGCCGATGCCGGCCGAGACCGCCCGCGAGATCGTGGCCTGGACGCGGGAGCACGGGCTCGATCCGCATCTCAACCACCTCGAGCGCTTGATCGTCCGCATCGACGACCCCCGCGCCGACGAGTACGGCGCGTTCATCGGTGGCGACCCTGAGCTGGCCGGCGACCTCGTCGATACGATCCGCCACCCGATCACCAAGATCCTGGCTGCCGGAGAGCCGCCACTCCCGACTGACCTCGCGCCTCGCGCGCGGAAACGGTTCGGGGGGGCCGCGGCGGTGACGATCAGCCACCCCCGCTTCCTCGAATTCACGGCACCCGGCGTCTCGAAGGGTCGGGCGATCCGCTGGCTGGCGCGCCGGCTCGGGATCCCGTTGGGCGCGGTCCTGGCGATCGGCGACCAGTGGAACGACATCGAGATGCTGGCCGAGGTCGGGCATGGCGCGGCGATGCCGACCGCCCCGGCCGAGGTCCTGGCCGTGGCCCGCTATGTCGCGCCGCCCGTGGGCGAGGAGGGCGTCGCGCGGATGATCGAGGCGCTCGTCCTGGCATCGCCGGCAAGCGCGCGCCGCGCCTCGGAGCGATTGGCCCGTGCCCATGAGGCCGCAGGGGACCCGGTGCCGGCGTGAGCGCGCGGATCGTGCCCGACGGTGACGAGGGTCGAGCGGCCGCGGTCGAGACATTGCGGGCCGGCGGCATCGTCGCGCTGCCGACCGACACGGTCTACGGGATCGCGGTCGCGCTCGGGACCCCGGGCGGCGTCGAGCGCCTGTTCCGCGCCAAGGAGCGACCGCCGGACCGGGGCATCATGCTGCTCCTGGACGACGCGGCCCAGGCGGCGGCGATCGGGGTGATGGGGCCTGCCGCGGCGGCACTGGCCGCCGCGTTCTGGCCGGGCGGCCTGACCGTCGTGGTCCCGCAGCGGCCGGATGTGCCGCTCCCCGCGGTCTTGACCGGTGGCGCCGCCACGATCGGGCTCCGCGTCCCGGATCATGCAGCTCCCCGGGCGCTCGCCGCGGCCGCCGGCCCGCTGCCCACCACGTCGGCCAACGTCTCCGGGCTCCCCGAGGCGCGCGACGCGACCGAGATCCTGGCCCAGCTCGGCGAAGCGGTCGACCTGATCCTCGATGGCGGACCCGCGCACGGTGGGCTCGCCTCGACCGTCGTGGACTGCAGTGGGGCGCGCCCCGTCATCCTGCGCGAGGGGGCGATCCCCACATCACGGGTCGCGAGGGTCCTCGACGCCGCCGGTGTCAGCCATGAGGTTCGCGCCAGACAGCGCGGTCCCGCGCCCCGACCGACCCGCTAGCCGGCCGCGCCGCCGCCTCAGGTGTTCCGGCCCCGTGCATCCACCGGCCATCGATCGACCACGCGGCCCCCGCTGGCGACCACGAAGTCATCGACCAGGTTGACGACCGGGCAGACGTGGTTGGGCACCACCCAGACGACGCTCCCGATCGCCGGCCGCGGCGAACCCGTGGGCAATTCGACGACGCCGTGGTGGTCGTTGAGGCGGACGATGACGCCTTCCGGGTAGCCGACGATCGTGCCGTGGCCGGGCGTCAGTGGCGAGACGTCCTGGGCGAGGATCTTCGCTCCGGCGTCGATGACGAAGCCGTCGCCCGCGCCCCGACTCACCACCCTGGCCAGGACCATCAACGCGACGTCCTCCGGAGGCTCGCCCAGGAGGGTCGCCTGCAGCCGGTCGCTGAACAGGTAGGTCCCCGGCCGTTCCTCGGTCACGACGCCGTGTGCGGAGAGCTCGGCAGTCGGCGTCGATCCCGCGCTGAGGACCGACGGTTCGATCCCTTCGGCGCGCAGGGAATCGGCCGCCGCGGCGAGGCTGGCGACGGCATCGGCGCCAGCCGCGGGTCGGGCCGCGACCCCCTTGTAGCCGTGGCCCTCGTGCGTGAACGCGCCGGCCACCTCCAGGCCGAGGTCGACGGCTCGTCGCGCCAGAAGACCGGCCAAATCGGGCTTGACGCCGGTCCGAGCCCCACCCGAATCGATCTCGATGAGGACCCGCAACGGCCCGGATGCGCCCCGCGCCGCCGCCAGGGATCCGAGTCCCTCGACCGAATCCGCACCGACCGAGAGGATGCACCGGTCCGACAGCCGCCGCAGCCGCTCCGCCTTCGGCCCCAGGGCGATGACCGGATAGGCGATGAAGATGTCCTCGAAGCCCGCGTCGGCGAAGACCTCGGCCTCGCCGATGGTCGCGACGGTCAGCCCGACCGCGCCGGCCCGGACCTGGCGCCGCGCGAACTCGACGCTCTTGTGGGTCTTGACGTGCGGGCGAAGCGCGACGCCGCGCTCGCGCATGACCGCTGCCATCCGGGCGATCCGCGCGTCCGTCCGGTCGAGGTCGACGACGACCGCCGGCGTCTCGAGGTCTGCGGCGACCTGATCGTCGAGCAACCCGTGGACCATCGATCGAGCCTCCGGCGGGTCGGGCCGCGCGTGTCGGCGGCGGTCCCGTTCGTGGGAAGATACCGCTCGGCGCGACGGCGGCGCAGCGACGTGCCCCGGGGCGGCAGGAAGGAGTCGGTACCATGACGATCTCGCAAGCGACGGGGCTTGCCCTCGAGTCGATCGCGGAGCTCGACCCGTCCGTGTGGGACGCGATGGTCGGCGAGCGCCGGCGCCAGCACGACAAGATCGAGCTGATCGCAAGCGAGAACTACGTCTCGGCGGCGGTCATGGAAGCCCAGGGCTCGTGGCTCACCAACAAGTACGCCGAGGGCCTGCCGGGCAAGCGCTACTACGGCGGCTGCGAGTTCGTGGACGTCGCCGAGCGGCTTGCCCAGGAACGCGCCCTCGGACTCTATCCCGGCGCCGAGCACGTCAACGTCCAGCCCCATTCCGGCGCCCAGGCCAACATGGTCGCCTACTTCAGCGTCCTCCAGCCGGGCGACCGGATCATGGGCATGAACCTGGCCCACGGTGGGCACCTGACGCACGGGATGGCGCTGAACTTCTCGGGCCGGCTCTACGAGGTCCACGCCTACGGCGTCCGCCAGGACACCGAGCGCATCGACTACGACGCGATGGCCGCCCAGGCGAAGGAGATCCGCCCGAAGCTCATCGTCGGCGGCGCATCCGCCTATCCGCGGATCTGGGACTTCGAGCGCATGGCCGCGATCGCCGCCGATGTCGGCGCGATCCTGTTCATCGACATGGCGCATGTCGCCGGCCTCGTCGCGGCGGGTGTCCACCCGAGCCCGTTCCCGTTCGCGGATCTCGTGACGACCACGACCCACAAGACCCTGCGCGGTCCTCGCGGCGGGATGATCTTCACCCGTCGTTCGCTGCGGTCCGGCCTGGACGCGGCCGATTTCCCTGCCGTCAAGGGCGGCGACGCGGAGGGCGCGCTGGCCGCATCGGTCGATCGGACGACCTTCCCCGGGGTCCAGGGTGGGCCGCTCATGCACGTCATCGCCGCCAAGGCCGTCGCCTTCAAGCTGGCCGCCGAGGAGACCTTCCGCACCGACCAGCGCCGGACCATCGAGAATGCCGCGGTGATGGCGGAGACCCTGGCCGGGCTTGGGGCGCGAGTCGTCTCGGGCGGCACCGATAACCACCTGATGCTCGTCGACGTCACGCCGCTCGGGGTGACCGGCAAGGAGGCCGAGCACCTGCTCGACGAGATCGGCATCACGGTCAACAAGAACGCGATCCCCTTCGACACGCTCCCGCCGAACACGGCGTCGGGGATCCGGATCGGGACGCCCGCGACGACCTCGCGCGGGTTCGGGCCGGACGAGATGCGGTCGGTCGGGCGGATCATCATCGAGGCCATCCGGCAACGCGACGAGCCTGCGGCCCAGTCCCGCCTCGCGTCAGAGGTCAAGGAGATCGTGGACCGGTTCCCGGTGCCCGGCTTGCCGGCCGCGTGACGGAGGCGAGCTGGGCCGGACCGACGCGGGATCGGATGGAGCGATGAGCTTCATCCCGACCGCGGGCAGCGTCATCGCGCCGATTCTCGCCGTCTTCCTGCTCGCGGCCCTGATCGCGCTCACGCTCACGCCGATCGTCCGGACCGTCGTGCTGCGGCACGAGATCGTCGACCGGCCCGAGGCGCGGCGGGTGAACAAGATCCCCGTCCCGCGCGGCGGCGGGCTAGCGGTCTCCGCGGCGTTCCTCCTCGTCGCGAGCCTCTTCCTCATCGTCAATCAGGTCGCGGGCCTCGTCCTCGTACCGGCCAGCCTCGGACAGTCCGAACTGGCCGCGCTTCTCCTGGGTGGCGCCGTCGCGGCGGGACTCGGCGCGATCGACGACCTGCTCGACCTGCGGGCGCGCTACCAGCTCCTGGGTCAGGTCCTGCTTGCCGGGGCTACCGTCGCGCTCGGGATCACCATCGACTTCATCGCCAACCCGACCGGGGGGACGCTGATCCGATTCCCGACGCTCGTCGGCGCCGGCCTGACGGTCTTCTGGATCGTCGGGATGATCAACAGCATCAACTGGATCGACGGCCTCGACGGCCTGTCGTCGGGCGTCGCCTTCATCGCGGCGGTGACCCTGGGCATCATCAGCCTCACCACGCAGGTCGGGCAACCGCTCGTCGCCGTGCTCTGTTTCGTGCTGGCGGGAGCGTTGCTCGGGTTCCTGCGTTGGAACTTCTTCCCGGCCGCGATCTTCAGCGGCACGAGCGGCGTCCAGTTCGTCGGGTTCACCCTGGCCGTCCTCGCGATCCTCGGGACGGCCAAGGTGGCGGTCGCCCTGCTGGTCCTGGGCGTCCCGATCATCGACACGTTCTGGATCATCGTCCGTCGCGTCTCGCAGGGCGGCTCGCCGTTCACGCCCGACCGCTCGCACATCCACCACCGGTTGCTGGACCTGGGGTTCTCGCACCGCCAGACCGTCCTCGCGATCTACGGCATCTGCCTCGCGCTGGCGATCCTCTCGATGCTCCTGTCGGGCGTCACCCAGCTGTACGCCTTCCTTGGCATCTTCGTGGCCTTCGGGCTCGTGTTGTTCCTGCCGACCCGCGGCGATTTCGATCGGCCCGACGAGCTCGAGGCGGAGGCGTACGAGTCCTCGCCACCGCCCAAGGTCCAGGAACGATAGGTCGCCCGCCAGTCTGGGCCGGCTCGGGAGCCGGTGGTAGCATCCCCGTTCACCTGAACGCGAACGCGGGTCGCGTCCATCCGGGGAGGGCATGAGTCTCGAACCCATCATCGTCGTCGCGGCTGCCATCGCGGCCGTTGGCCTGGTCGTGCTGGCGGTCACGGTGCGCGACCGGCCAGCCGGCCCGACACCCAAGCCGACCGCCGCGCGGCCGGGCGCCCTCGACGGCGCGCGTGACGTCATCGACCAGTCCATCGGGATGTACGCCCTGCGCCGGTTGACCGGTCGCCCCACGAGCACGTCGGCGGATGTGCCCCCACCAGAGCGCGGCCCTGCCGCCACGAGCACCCCCTCGGCAGACGAGTCCCCGATCGCTCGGACTGCCTCGGTCCCCGCGGCTGGGGATGCGACCGGGGATCGCCCGGGGCTCGCACGGACGTCACGGGCGGCGGTGAGCTTCTACGAGACCGAGCCGTCCCGCCCCGCCCCCGTCGCGACCGCCGTGAGGCCACCCGTCGCGACCGCCGGGAGGCCGCCCGTCACGAGCGTCCCGCCGCGCGAACGGCTCGTGCGCGACACCGGGGTCGCCCTCATCGGGCTTACCGTCCTCGGGCTGGCGGGCGTCACGCTGTGGCCGCGCGGCTCGAACGGACCACCGGTTCAGGGCCCTCCCGGCGTCGTTCGTGCCAGCGGGCCGGTGACGACGAGTACCACGTTGGCGGGAGCGACGTCGACCTCGGCTCCAGGCGCGAGCCCCTCGGGCTTCGTCCTTTCCGAGACTGGCCGGCCGACCCGTGCGCCGACGGTCAGCCCGGTCGTCACCCCGAGCGGGACGCATCGAACGGCCGGGACGCCGAGGCCGACCACGGCGCCGGCCGCGACCCCGCCCGCCTCGACGGCCAGCCCGATCCCGACCCCAACCCCGGGA
>DAIOXD010000075.1:0-8394 GCA_036758145.1 Candidatus Limnocylindrales bacterium | reverse complement strand
TCCTCAACGACACCGACGTGCGACACCTGCAGTCGCTCGACACGCCGGTCGGCGAAGGTGACACGCTGGTCCTCCTCCCCGCGATGGCCGGCGGCTGAGGCTCAGCGGCCGGCGAGTGCCGTCCAGACCGGCCCGTCCGGAAACGCGTACTCGGCAAGCGAGGCGGACTTCATCTCGATCGAATAGCCGGGCGCGAGCGGCGCCTGGTAGCGCCCGTCCCGGACGACGACCGGGTCGATGAAGTGCTCGTGCAGGTGGTCGACATACTCGACGATCCGGCCGTCGAGCGATCCGCTGACCGCGATGTAGTCGAAGATCGACAGGTGCTGGACGTACTCGCACAGGCCGACCCCGCCGGCGTGCGGACAGACGGGGACGCCGGCCTTGGCGGCCATGAGCAGGACCGCAAGGACCTCGTTCACGCCACCGAGCCGGCAGGCGTCGATCTGGCAATAGGCGATCGCGTCGGCCTGGAGGAGCTGCTTGAAGATGACGCGGTTCTGGGCGTGCTCGCCGGTCGCGACGCCGATCCCGAGCGGCGCGAGCGCCCGCGCGACGCGAGCGTGACCGAGGATGTCGTCGGGACTGGTCGGTTCCTCGATCCAGATCGGACGGGCTGACGCGAGCTCGCGCATCCGGTCGATCGCCTCGTCAACGTCCCATACCTGGTTGGCGTCGACCATCAGGACCCGGTCGGGTCCGATCTCCTCGCGCACGATCCCGACCCGTCGCAGGTCATCAGCGCGATCGCGCCCGACCTTGATCTTGAAATGCGTCCAGCCGGCCGCCACGGCCTCGCGGCACAGGCGCCGGACCTTGTCGTCGTCATAGCCGAGCCAGCCCGACGAGGTCGTGTAGGCCGGATAGCCGAGCGAGCGCATCTCGGCCTCACGCGAGGCCCGCGTCGGTTCGAGACGGCGAAGGATGGCCAGTGCCTCATCGGGCGTCAGCAGGTCGCTGATGTAGCGAAACGGGATGCAGCGGATGAGCGCCTCGGACGGCATGTCCACCAGGAGTTTCCAGAGGGGCACGCCCTGGGCCTTGGCGTACAGATCCCAGACGGCGTTGACGATGGCTGCGGTCGCGAGGTGGATGACGCCCTTCTCAGGCCCGAGCCAGCGCAACTGCTCGTCGCCGGCGATCTCCGACCAGAACCGGCCGAAGTCCTCGACGATGGAATCCAGCGTCCGGCCGACGACCAGCGGCGCGAGCGACCGGATGGCCTCGACGCACAGCTCATTGCCCCGGCCGATCGTGAAGGTCAGCCCGTGGCCGGCGAGCCCAGCGGGGTCGTCGGTGCGCAGGATCGCGTAGGCCGCCGAGTAGTCGGGACGGCCGGTCATCGCGTCCGATCCGTCCAGCTCCAGCGACGTCGGAAAGCGGATGTCCGATGCGGCGATATCGGTGATCGTGATCGGCACGGAGGACCTCTGCTGGCGGCTCGTGGACATGATGAGACGGCGGGGCGCCGGGCGGAGGATCCCGGCGTCCCGCCGTCAAGCACGGAGGAACGTGCTGCGGCTACTTGAAGCTAGCGGCGTTGTCCTTGGTGACCATCTCGGTCCCGGTGTCGACGTTGGCCTGCACGGTCGTGCCGTTGACCGCATCGAGCAGCGTCTGGATCCCGAGCGATCCCATCTTGTCGGGGAACTGCGCGACGGAGCCGAGCTCGGTGCCGGCGAGGATGGCGTCGATCTCGCCCGCCGAGGCGTCGAAGCCGACGACGGTGATCTGGCCGGCCGGGACCTTGGCGTTCTCGATCGCCTTGAGGGCACCCGTGGTAGGCGGCCCGCAGGCGGCATAGAGGGCCGTCATGTCGGGGTTCGCTGTCAGCATGTCCTGGGCCGCGTTGAGTCCCTTGGTTTCGTCACAGTCGGTCGGCGCCTTGCCCACCACGGTCGCTGCCGTGCCGAGCGTCGCGAGCATCCCGTCGACCCGGGCCTGGAGCGACGGAGCGCCGAGGACGCCCTCGAGGACTCCGAGCTTGGCGCCGGGCTTCAGGTGCTGGGCCAGGAACGTCCCGGCGAGCTTGCCACCGGCCAGGTTGTCGGTCGCCACCACGGACGACTTGCCCGTCCAGGCGGGGATGTCGTTGTCGACGAGGACCACCTTGATCCCGGCGTCGACCGCTTTCTGCAGCTCGGTCTGGAGGTTCGGGCTGGTCGGCGTGATGGCGATGCCCTTCACGCCCTGCGAGATCATCGACTCGATGGCGGCGATCTCGCCTTCGTCATCGGTACCGCTCTTGCCCTGGGCGAAGACGACGGTGACCTCGGGATGGTCCTGGTTCCACGTCTTCACCGCGTTGACCATCGTGTCGTAGAAACCGACCGGGAACTTCGTGATGAAGCCGAGCTTGACCGGCGCCCCGCCGGCGCTGGCCGCCGGTGCCGAAGGCGCCCCTGTCGCGGTCGCGTTGGGGGCCGTCGAAGCTCCGCTGCTGGTACACGCCGCGACCGCCATGAGCAGCGCCGCCGCGATCGCGATTCGTCGCATTTCGATCATGATCTCCCTCGCTCCGATTGGACTGCCGGGACATCCCGGGGGTGGTCGCAAGTCATCGATTCAACCTTCACCTCCGACGATGAGCGAGACGATCCGTTGCTGATTGCCTCGCAGGACGGACTCCTCGCCGACCTTCCGACCTCGCCGCATGACAACGGCCCGGTCGGCGATCTCGATGACGTGGTCCATGGCATGCGAGATGACGATCACGGCGTGGTCGTCCCGACGCAGCCGGTCGATGAGGTCGAGGACGCTCCGCGACTCGCGCAGGCCCAGGGCGGCGGTGGGTTCGTCAAGGATCACCACCCTCGATGCGAAACCCGCCGCGCGGGCGACCGCGATCGCCTGCCGCTGGCCGCCCGACATGAGACCGACCGGCGCCGTCGCGTCGGCGAGGCCGACCTGCAGGCGGCTGAGCAAGGCCGATGCGGCCGTGGCCATCTCGTGCGGTCTCGTGAACTGGAGCGCCCGCGGCAGCCAGGCCGGACCGGCGAGCTCACGGCCGGCGTAGAAGTTCTCGGCCGGGTCGAGGTTGTCGAAGAGGGCGAGATCCTGGTAGACGGTCTCGATGCCGAGCGCCCGGGCCGCCGCCGGCGACGGGATCAGGACCGATTCGCCGTCCATCTCGATGGTGCCCGCGTCGAGACGGTGGACGCCGCTGATGCACTTGATGAGGGTCGACTTGCCGGCCCCATTGTCGCCCAGGAGGGCGAGCACCTCGCCGTGGTTGACGGCGAGGTCGACGTCGTCGAGGGCAAGCACCGCACCGAAGCGCTTCGTCGCCCCATGGACCGCCAGCGCCGGCGGTCGGACCAGCGTGGCGCTCATGTCCGAGCGGCCTGGATGACGCGGAACCGTTCCTCGAGGTAGCCGCGCAGGACGTCCGCCTCGACGGCCAGCACGATCACGGCGCCGATGACGATCGGCTGCAGGAACGCATCCACGTTGAGCAGGTTCATGCCGTTGCGGATGACGCCGATGACGAACGCGCCGACCAGCGCGTTGCCGACGTTGCCGCGCCCGCCCATGAAGCTCGCCCCACCGATGACGACGGCCGCGATCGAGTCCAGCTCTGCGAGTTGTCCGAAGGTCGGCGAACCGCCATCGAGCCGACCGGCGGTGATCACCCCTGCGATGCCGGCCGTCAGGCCGCACAGGGCGTAGACCGAGATCGTCACGGCGTTGACCGGGATGCCCGCCCGTCGGGCACCCTCGGGATTGCCGCCGACCGCATAGATCCAGCGCCCCCACACGACCCTCGCGCACAGGATGGCGAGCAGCAACGCGGCGCCGAAGACGACGAAGGCCGAGAGCGGGAACCAGCCGATCGTGCCGCCCCCGATGGCATCGACGATCGGCGGCATGTGCTGGATCGGTTGGCCACCCGCGAGATAGAGCGCGAGACCGCGCGCGATGCTGAGGGTCGCCAGGGTGATGATGAAGGGGTGGGGCAGATGGCCCTTGACGTAGACGATGCCATTGACGAGGCCGACGGTAAGGCCGGTCGCAAGGATCGCCAGCAGGACGACCGGCCCCGAGGGCAGCGCCTGGTAGGCGAGTGCCCCGACGACAGCCGAGAGCGCCAGGACGGAGCCGACCGACAGGTCGATCCCGCGGGTCAGGATGACGAGGAGCTGGCCCATCGCGAGCAGGGCGATCACCGCGGTCTGCGACAGCACGTTGCCCGCGTTCCGGGTGGTCAGGAACACCGGCGACAGCAGGCTGAGCGCCGCGATGAGCACGAGGAGCATGAGGACGGGCCCGAGGCGGATGACGAACAAGCCGGCGCGCAGGGCGCGGTACTGGTCGATCACCTCATGTCCGCCCGCACGTGGGGTGCGAAGCGCCGCATCGTTCCCGTGCATCCGGGCACTCGTGGTCCTCTTGCGGGGCCCTCTTGACCATCCCGCGGCTCGTCCAGCATACTGAACGCGCAGCGGTAGGTTGAACAGGATACGGATGACGAGGCGGTAAAGTCAATATGTTGGTCATAGTCCATCTGGCTGTCCGAGGTCGGAGCGCGCCGACGGCGACCGGACAGGCCGCCGGATCGGTGGTTTTGAGATGGTGACAGACGGTGTCGCGACGCCGGCCACCAGCCCGACCCCCTCGCCCGACGACGAGCTCGTGATCGAGGCTGGATCGCTCGCGCCGGCCGTCACGCGGGCCGCTCGCATCCTCGAGCTTCTGGCCGAGAGCGGCGGCGAGCCGGTCGGACCGAGCGAGCTCGCCCGGCGGCTCGGCCTCCCGAAATCGTCCATCGCGAACATCTGTGGCGCTCTGGCCGACGCAGGACTCGTGCGCCGGATCTCGACCGGGTTCGCCCTGGGTCGCCGTCTCGCCGAGCTCGGGGGTGCGTACCTCGCGACGGTCGACCAAGTCCAGGAGTTCTACGAGGCGTCCAGGAGCCTGCCGGCGGGCTCCGAGGAGACGGTCCAGTTCGCGGTACTCGACGGCCTGGAGGTCACCTACCTGGCGCGTCACGACGGGAGCCAGCCGGTCCAGCTCTCGTCGGGGATCGGTCGCCGCCTGCCGGCGTTCTCGACAGCGACCGGCAAGGCGGCCCTGGCGTCGCTGCCTGAGGATGAACTTGACCGCCGCCTGGCCGGGATCACGTCACTGCCCCGCGTCACGCGCAAGGCCCATGCGACCGTCGACGAACTGATGGTCGACCTGGCCAAGATCCGGCGGCGTGGTTATGCGATCGACGACGAGGAGACGATGGAAGGCGTCGTCTGCTACGGCGTCGTGATACCCAGCCGCCAGGCGGGCGAGGGTCCTTGCGCCGCGAGCATCACCCTGCTCAAGGTGCGCGCCACCGCCGAGCGGGTCCCGGCCCTGATCGCCGACCTCCAGCGGCTCGCCGTCGAGTTGTCAGACCCGATCCGGCACGACTGAGAGGGGATAGGCCGCCTCCGCGGCGCCGCCGAAGATCGCGGCGCGCTCGGCGTCCGAGAGGTCCGCAACGAGCTCGCGCGCGGCCGCCACGACCTCACCGTAGGACGCGGCGAGAAGGCAGACCGGCCAATCCGATCCGAAGATCAGACGCGAGGGGCCGAACACCTCGAGGGCGACCTCGACGGCGGCCGCGAGATCGGCGGACCGCCACGTTCGCCAGTCCGCCTCCGTGACGAGGCCGGATACTTTGCACCAGACGTTGTCGAGTGGGCCGAATTCGCGAAGGTGGAGCGCCCAGGACGTGAGGTCGGCCGAACGGAGCGGCGGCTTGGCGAGGTGGTCGATGACGAAGCGCAGGCCGGGTCGGGCCCGGGCGACCGCCAAGGCGGCGGGCATCTCGCGGTCGCGGACGAGCAGGTCGTACGTGAGGCCCGCGGCCTCGAGTGCGGCCAGGCCCCGACCCACCTCATCGCGCAGCAGCCAGTCGGGGTCCGGCTCGTCGTGGACCTGGTGCCGCACGCCGAGCAGGTAGCGGCCGCCCGGTCCGGCCCGCATCGCGTCTGTGACGTCGGCGACGGACGGATCGGTCAGATCGACCCAGCCGATCACACCCGCGATGAACGGCGTCGTCGTCGCGATGGCCAGGAACTCGCGCGTCTCGTCGGGATCGGAGATCGTCTGGACCACGATGCTCCGATCGATGCCGGCCGCCGCGAGTTCGATGGCCAGGTCGGCGGGCCCGAATCGCCGGTCGATCGGCGCGAGGTCGGGGGTCAGCCACGGGTAGGCGTACCGCGCCGGATCGAGGAAGTGCTGGTGGGCGTCGATGGCCCGGCTCATCTGGGGGTTCGCCCCTCCACTTCGATGCGAGCGGCGGCGGGAGATTGACGCGACGCGCGGTGCTGACGTATCGTTCAATCCGTCGTCCGCGGGTCAGTATACTGAACATCAGGGAGCCGGCATGGTGGTCGAGTCCTTCCCGAGACACCGCCTCCCCCGCCTCGCGAGTCTGCGCCGATGCGCCTGATCTCGTATGCCGGGGACGACGGCGAGACGCCCCTCGGGATCGCCGCCGGCGACCGGTTCATGCCGGCGACCGCGCTGCTGTCCGACGGCCCCGCGACCATGGTGGAGCTGCTGCAGGATGCGGCCGTCGCGCTCGATGCGCTCCGGACCGCGGCCACGGCGGATCGCATCATCGCCGAGGGACGCCCGCTCGCAGCCGTCCGATTGCTCGCTCCCGTCCCCCGCCCCGGGAAGGTCGTCGCGATCGGGCGCAATTACCGCGAACATGTCGATGAGGAAGGCGCAACGGCGCCCCCGGCGCCGCTCGTGTTCAGCAAGTGGCCGAGCTCGGTCATCGGTCATCGGGCCGAGGTTCGCTGGGACCCGGCCCTCACCGCGCAGGTCGATTACGAGGCGGAACTCGCGGTCGTCATCGGGCGAACGGCGCGCCGCGTCACCGAAACGGACGCCCTCGACCACGTCCTCGGCTACACCTGCCTCAATGACGTCTCGGCGCGGGACCTTCAATTCGGCGACGGCCAGTGGGCGCGTGGCAAATCGCTCGACACCTTCTGCCCGATGGGCCCGACCCTGGTCACCGCCGACGAGATCCCGGATCCGCAGGACCTCGACATCGCGTGTCGAGTGGAGGGTGAGACCGTTCAGCTGGCTAACACCCGCCAGATGTACTTCGGGGTGGCGTCGATCATCAGCTACTGCTCGCAGTCGTTCAGTCTCGAACCCGGCGACGTCATCGCCACCGGGACGCCCGGCGGGGTCGGGATCTTCCGCGATCCGCCGATCCTGCTCCGCGACGGCGATGAGGTGGTCGTCGAGATCGAGCGCATCGGTCGCCTGGTCAATACGTGCCGCTACGAGCCGACCCCGGTGGCGATCGCATGAGCCGGCGGCACGAACGCTTCCTCGTGACGGGCGCCCTCGGCTGCATCGGGGCGTGGACGGTCCGCAGCCTCGTCGGCGAAGGCGCCGACGTGATCGCCTTCGATGTCGGTCGGGACGCCCGTCGACTCCGCCAGATCATGTCGACCGACGAATTCGAACGGGTGACATTCGAGGCCGGCGACATCACCGACCTCCCCGCGCTCGAGCGCGTGCTCGACACGCGCGAGGTCACGAACGTGATCCATCTCGCCGCGCTGCAGGTCCCGTTCTGCCGCGCGGATCCGCCGCTCGGCGCGCTGGTCAACGTGGTCGGCACCGTCAACGTCTTCGAGGCGGTCAAGCGCCGGGCGGACCGGATGGGGCCCGTGGTCTACACGAGTTCGATGGCCGTCTACACCGCCGACGACGCCGACCCGCGGAGCGGCCGGTTGACGGTCGAGGCGGTCCCCCACCCGCCGAACCACTACGGCGTCTACAAGGAGGCCAACGAAGGTAACGCCCGGATCTACTGGCTTGACAGCGGGTTGTCGAGCATCGGCCTCCGCCCGATGACGGTCTACGGCGTGGGCCGCGACCAGGGGATGACCAGCGGACCGACCAAGGCGATCGTCGCGGCCGTCCTCGGTCGGCCCTATCGCGTGTCGTTCGATGGGCCGACGATGTACCAGTACGTCGGCGATGTCGCCCGGACGTTGATCGCGGCCAGCCGCAGCTCCGTCACGGGCGCGCATGTCTTCAACCTGCCGGGCGACGTCGCCGACGGTGCGACGTTGACAGCGGCGATCGAGGCGGCGCTGCCGGGCTCGACCGGGCTCCTCGAGTTCGACCACGCAGATCTCCCGTTCCCGTCGCAGATCGACCACGACGGGATCGAGGCGATCGAACCGCCGGCGATGACATCGCTCGCCGACGGCGTCGCGCACAGCGTCGCCATCTACCAGGCGCTGGCGCACGATGGCCGGCTCGATCCGGCCGAGCACGGGTTGGAGGCGATCGCCACGCGCCGGTAAGGCGCGGGTATCGTTCTCTCCGATGCCCGTCTACGCCGACCCGAGCGACGGCCTCGCAGTCCCGCCCGCGCTC
>DAIOXD010000074.1:0-8428 GCA_036758145.1 Candidatus Limnocylindrales bacterium | reverse complement strand
CCCAACATCGTCTTCGACGACGCCGATTTCGAGACCGCCGTCGACAACGCGCTGGCCGCTGCATTCACCCATTCCGGGCAGGTCTGCTCCGCCGGCTGCCGGGCGATCGTCCAGGACACCATCTACGACCGGTTCGTCGCGGAGATCGGCGCGCGGGCCGATCGGATCCGGCTCGGCCACGGGACGGACGACGCGACCGAGACGGGCGCCCTGATCAGCGCCGACCACCGGGCCAAGGTCGAACGGCACGTCGCGGACGCCATCTCGGCGGGCGCCCGGTTGGTGGCCGGCGGCCGGCGCCCCGACGAGCCGGAGCTGCAGTCCGGCTTCTTCTACCGCCCGACGGTCTTCGCGGATGTGACCCGCGAGATGCGGATCGTGCGCGAGGAGGTCTTCGGGCCGGTGCTCACCGTCGAGCGCTTCTCGACCGAAGAGGAGGCCATCGCGCTCGGCAACGACACGACGTACGGGCTTGCCGGCGCGGTTTGGACCTCGGACGCCGCGCGAGCCCAGCGGGTCGCCGCCCGCCTGCGCCACGGGACGATCTGGATCAACGACTACAACCGGTACCTGCCGCAGGCAGAGTGGGGTGGCTTCAAGCAGTCGGGGATCGGTCGCGAGCTGGGCCCCTCAGGTCTCGACGAGTATCGCGAGGCGAAGCATATCTGGCAGAACACGGCTCCCGGCCCGAGCGGCTGGTTCGGGGGCTGAAGCGATGCGGCGGCGCCGACGGCCCAGACCGGACGGCTAGGTCCCTGCAGCGATCCGGTGTCTACAGGTCCCCACTGGCGACCTGAAGCCGGGCCCGAGCACTGTTGCGGGTTCCACGCCTGGGAAGACGTGCCTACCAGGCACCGAATCATCGTCAAGTACGGCCGTCCGAGGCCTCGGGCGCTCAGTGGGGACTGCCAGTCACCTGGCATGGGCCACCAGGGTCCCTTTGCGGGCGGAGCGCCCGGGAATCGGGAAGGCGCCCCGGGGTCCGAGGCGCCTTCGTCGTGTCTGCGAGATCCGTCGCTATTCCGCCGGGATCTCCGAATGGATGGCGTCGAGGTCGATCCCCTGCCGCTTGCGGACCACCCGGGCCGCGATGTAGACGATCGCGGCGAGCCCGTAGAGGGCTCCCAGGAAGATGATCGACGTCGTGTTGCCGATGCCGATCCCGTACAGGCCGTTGGCGTCCCACAGCCACGCCCAGACCGTCCAGCCGAGGATGATCGAGGTGATCAGGCCGGCCCCACTGACGACGAGCTTGAGGTGGGCCACCGGCGAGTTGTCGAAGATCCTCGGTTTGTACCAGGGCAGGATCGTGGCGGCGATGGCACTGCCGAGGAAGGTGACCGCGATGACGAGCGTCGCGTCCAGGGTCAGCTTGAAGAAGTCAGCGGAGTACGCATAGATGACGCTCAGGACGATCGACGGGATCATGATGTAGAGCAGGGCCATGATCGGCACGGCGCGTCGCTCCGAGACGGCTGCGGCGTGGTCCGGCAGGATCCGGTCGAAGGCCGCCGCGAAGATCATCCGGGTCGAGGACAGGAACAACGTCCCCGACCAGCCGAGGAACCACACCCCGAATAAGAGGACGAACACGATCTGGAAGATCGAGTTGTTGACCAGGTAGGACACGAGGAGCGGCGGGTAGCTCCAGATCGGTACGGTCGGCGCAACCGTCGAATAGCCGTAGGCGTAATTGATGTAGTTCACGTTCGTGGCGTTGAAGAACAGCCAGCCGAACGTCCTGGCGGCGAGGACCACGAACACGATCGCCAGCCCGGCCGTCACCCAGATGCCGCCGAGCATCCCTCTCAATACCTTCCTGAAGTCACCGGACCCGCGGACTTCGCCATACAGGGTCGAGCCCCAGTTCGGGTAGAGGATCCAGAAGAGCATGAACGGGATCATCGCCAGGGTGGCGGTGACCGTGGCGCCGACGTCGGTGCCCATCTCGGCCGGGTTGAGCGACCCCGTGAAGCCGTCATTCGCGGCCGCATCGGCGATCGTCTGGTCGTAGGCCCCGGAGACCGCGAACATCGATTGGTTCTGTCGGTCGAAGGCAGCCTTGAAGTCCGCCTTTGAGGACACCAGCATCAGGATGAACATGATCGCCAGGAGGATCAGGCCGAGGTAGAGACACCACTTCTGGATCCGAGCGTAGCCGGCCATCCCCAGCGCGACGAGGCCCGACGTCAGGATGATCACGATGAGCGAGACGACGAGCGTCCCGGTCTGCGACCCGAAGAAGTCGACTCCATCTTTGCTGCCCAGCAGGGCCGCCAGCGGCTGGAAGAACTCGATCTTGAGGATGAAGCCGTAGATCGGCGCCCAGAGCGCGAGGATGAACCACCAGCCGGTCGCAGCCAGGACGAACCCGATGCCGCCGTTGAGCCAGCCGATGGCGCCCCCGACGATCAGACCGCCGACCCCGAGGACGAGGGCGAACGTCTGGTCGAACCCGACCGCACCGCCCACGAGGTAGCCCGTGATGAAGCCGACGACCGCCCCGACGAGCGTGCCAGGAATCCCGTCGAGGACACGGCTCTGCCAGACGTAGTCGCCGCCGGCCCGCGGCATCGCCGCGATCAACCCGGAATAGGCGACGGCCAAAAAGGTCACCGCGACCGCCGCGAGGACGATCGACAGGATCGGATTGGCGCCTGGGACGTAGGCGAAGACCGCCAGGCTGTAGAACATGCCCAGCGTGACCAGGTTGACCGACATGAACGAGTACGTGAACGCGTCGAACCCGGACCATCCCTTGACCAGCCCCGTCGCGTTCCTCAGAAACAGCGCCGGGGACGTAGTCGTGTCCGATGCCATGCTTCCCTCCTCTCTTCGAACGTGCCGTCGTCAGCCGTTGATCAGCAGATAGCGCTTCACCGTCCCCTTCTTCGTGTCGAGGTCGACGATCGCCGCCTGGAGGATGCCGTCCTCGTACGAACTGCCGGGGTTGACGGCCAGGGTCGGGCCGAGCTTGACGGCCCCCTTGCCCTCATGGATGTGACCGTGCAGTGAGAGTGGCGGCCCATACGCGAGGATCGCCTCGCGGACCGCGTGCGAGCCGACCGGGATGAGTGCCTGGCCGCCGGAGACGTAGTTCATGTCGGCATCGAGTTTCGGGGCGTTGTCGAGGTTCGAGCCGTACGGCGGCGCGTGGAAGTTGAAGATCGCGCGGTGTGGGTCGGGGACCTCGGCGACCAGCCCGTCGATCCGCACCCGGAGCTCTGGTTCCGGGAGCTCCCGGTAGGTGTTCCAGGGAGTCGGATTCGCGTAGCCGGTGGAGACCAGGGTGAAGCCGTCGAGCGCGATCGTATTCGCCTCACCGAGCTCGACGAGGGCCGCCCGGTCGATGATCGGGTCGAGTTCGAAGATGTCGTCGTTGGCGGGCGAGACCACGCAGCGGATCCCGGTGCCGGCCAGTCGCTCGTCGGCAAGCGCCATCCAGCGCTCGACGTTGGCCATCATCTCGGCCTTGAAGCGCGTGTCGACCATGACCGGATCGCCGGACCAGGCGTCGACCTCGTCACGCGTCAGCCGGACCGGGTAGTAGCCGCGATCGCTGATCCGCTTCTCCATCGCGCGCAGCTCGTCCTCCGAACCGAGGCGGTATTGCTGCCCTTGCAGCTCGAGCTCCCAATCCGAGCCGTTGGCGACGATCGGGACCATCGCCTTGCCGGTCATGTCGCCGCCCATGATCAGGACGTCCGCCTTGTGGAACTTGCCCGCGTTGAGGAACTTGCGCCAGCACATCTCGGAGCCGTGGATGTCGGTGGCGAAGAAGATGCGCATCAGTTGTGCCCCATCTCCTCGGGCTCCTGGTACCAGGCCTGGCGCTCGCCGACCCTTGCCCGAAGCTTCCAGCGGGTGGACTTCGGGGCGTCGGTGATGGCCTTCCGCAGGGCCGCGATCTGGGTGCCGGGGTCGAACAGGATCGCGCGCCCGTTGTTGAGGTCGAGATCCTCGGGCGTGAGCTCCGCGGCCAGGTATTGGTCGAGCACTGCGAGGTTCCCGGTCACCGTCCGCCACCAGCCCCAGTCATTCGAGGTGAACGAGAGGATGCGCGGGACGTTGATGGCGCCGAGGCCCACCCGCGAGTCGGGCGAGCCATCATCTTGCCCGAGCGGGTGTTCGGCGAGCAGGACCAGCGCGTCGAGCACGTCCTTGCGGTTGATCTTGACCACCTGCAGCTTGGACAGCAGGAGCTCGGCGAGGGGGAGCGTGGGGCTCGATGCCGCCAGGCGGTCGCCGAAGGCGAAGCGATGGCACATCTCCAGGTTGTCCACCAGCACGTCCACGGGCCGGTTGCGGGCCACGTCAACGAAATAGGCCTGCTTGCCGCCGAACAGCGCGTTGTGGCGCTTGTCCGGGGTATACCCCTCCGACGCGAGGAGTTCGTAGAACGCTCCCCGGTCCTTGCCCCGGGTCGCGAAGTCAAGATCGACCTCGACCCGGCGGGTCCGGGCCGGCCAGTCCGGGGCGTGGGCCCGGATCGCCATCCCGCCCATCAGCCGGACCAGCAGCCCGCGCTTGTCCCCGAGCTCGACCACGCGCAGGGCCTCGGCTAACGGGTCCTCGAGCGTTCGAGGACCGCCGGATTCGCCTGGGCCAGCGGTCATGGACCCTCACTCCAGCCGAGCTGCTGCCGGGCCGGCCAGGGACCGGCGCCCGATGGTCAGCGAGTATAGGTCCGCCGCTGACCCGAGCGGACGGTACCACGCACCGGAAACGTTGCGCGCGTGATGATCCTGCGCTAACGAATCGCACCTATCCTCTTGACGCCCGCCCAGCCGGGCTGTCCAATGCACGCGAAGACCGAACAACGGGTCCCGACGTCCGCCACACTGTCGGGCGGTACGTGAGAGGCGGACCCAGCAGGGGAGGAGAGGCCCCGGGTCTTCGCGTGACAGTCAGATCAACGGAGGATGGATCTTGTCTACTCATCGCACAGTGACCCGCCTGGCGGGTTTTCTGGTCGTCGCAGGCTTCGCGTTCGCGGCTTGCTCATCCCCGGGCGCCTCGACCGGTGCATCCGGCGCCGCCGGATCGCCCGGAGCGTCGGGCGCCGCTGCCGACCCGGCGCTCGTCGCCGCCGCCAAGGCAGAGGGCGGACTGAACACGATCGCGCTCCCGCGCGACTGGTGCAATTACGGCGCCGTCATCGACGGCTTCACGGCGAAGTACGGGATCCCGATCAACGGGCTCAACCCGGGCGGTGGCTCGAAGGACGAGCTTGCCGCCATCGTCGCCAACAAGGACAACCCGGGCCCCCAGGCGCCGGACGTCGTCGACGTCGGCCTGGCGTTCGGGCCGCAGGGCGTCGACCAGGGCCTCTACCAGCCCTACAAGGTCTCGACCTGGGATTCGATCCCGGCCTCGGCCAAATCGGCGGATGGCATGTGGTACGGGGACTACTACGGCGTCATGGCCTTCGAGGTCAACACCAAGGTCATCACCACAACCCCCAAGGACTGGTCCGATCTGCTCAAGCCCGAGAACAAGGGTGTTGCGCTGTTCGGTGACCCCACCTCTTCAAACCAGGCGCAATCGGCCGTCTGGGCCGCGGGTCTCGCCAGCGGCGGCTCGCTCGACAACGTCCAGCCCGGCCTCGACTTCTTCAAGCAGCTGAACGACAAGGGCAACTTCGTGCCCGTCATCGCCAGCACCGCCACGGTCGCCAGCGGCGAGACGCCGATCCGGCTGGCGTGGACGTATAACGCCCTCGCCGACAAGGACTCGCTCAAGGGCAATCCCCCGATCGAGGTCGTCGTCCCGACATCCGGTCGTTTCGGTGGCATGTATGTCCAGGCCATCAGCAAGTACGCTCCGCACCCCAACGCTGCCAAGCTCTGGGAGGAGTACCTCTATTCCGACGAGGCCCAGAACCTCTGGCTGAGCGGCTACTGCAACCCGATCCGCTATGACGACATGGTCGCCAAGGGGACCGTGGACGCGGCCGCGCAGGCCAAGCTTCCGGAGTCGAAGGGCACCGTCCTGCCGACCCTGGACCAGATCACGGCGGCCTCCAAGGCCATCACGGCGGGGTGGACGACCACCGTCGGTGTGACCGTCAAGTAGCGTCGACCACGTCGACCACGATCAGGCGGTAATGCGGTGACCGCCACCGCTCAGCCCCTGAACGGGCAGGGCGCGCCCGCGGCGCGCCCTGCCCGTCGTCGTCCCAGCCTCACGTGGCTTGGCCTCGTCCCGTTCCTCGTCTTCGCGGCGGCCTTCCTGCTCATCCCGACGACCTACCTGGTCGTCGGCAGCTTCCAGGACAAGGCCGGGAACCCGACCCTCCAGAACTATGTGGATCTCGGTCAGGCGCAGATCGCCAGCTCGTACCTGACGAGCATCGAGATCAGCGTCGTGACCGCGTTGGTCGGCGGGATCTTCGGGTTCCTGCTCGCCTATTCGGTCATCTCCGGCGGCCTGCCGCGGATCTTCCGCGGTGCGGTGATGACGTTCTCCGGGGTCGCCTCGAACTTCGCGGGCGTGCCCCTTGCCCTGGCCTTCACGTTCACCCTGGGCCGACTCGGCTTCCTCACGATCTTCCTCAAGGACATCCTGCACGTCGACCTGTATGGGGCCGGTTTCACGCTCTATTCCAAGCTCGCGATCGAGATCGTCTACCTGTATTTCCAGTTCCCGCTCATGGTCTTGATCATGGCGCCGGCCATCGATGGGTTGCGCCAGGAGTGGCGGGAGGCGTCCGAGAACATGGGCGCCAGCAGCTTCCAGTACTGGCGCTACATCGCCCTGCCGATCCTGATGCCGTCATTGCTCGGGACCATGATCCTGCTGTTCGGGAACTCGTTCGGGGCGCAGGCGACGGCGTTCCAGCTGACCGGCGGGCAGATCAACATGGTGACGATGCTGATCACGAGACAGCTCCGTGGTGACGTCCTCAACAACGTCAACCTCGGCTATGCCGTGGCGATGGGGATGGTCGCCATCATGGGCGTGACGATCCTCATCTACATCTGGCTGGGACGCCGCGCCGAGCGGTGGCGCCGATGAAGCTGTCGCGGATCGCCTGGGCGCTGGTCTTCCTCGCCGGCTTCCTGTATTTCTTCCTGCCGCTGCTGGGGACCTTCGAGTTCTCGCTCGGCCATCCATGGGGACCGGTCGGAGCCCCGCCGACCCTCGACTATTACGCCACGGTCGTCGGCAGCGCGCAGTTCTGGGAGA
The DNA here is from genome assembly GCA_036758145.1 of Candidatus Limnocylindrales bacterium. GTDB lineage: Bacteria > Chloroflexota > Limnocylindria > Limnocylindrales > CSP1-4 > SPCO01. The sequence continues at coordinate 1,240 of DAIOXD010000074.1, read as the reverse complement.
GCCTCGGTTACTCGTTCGTGATCGGCATCATCACCATCATCGCAAGCCTGGCGATCCTCGTGCCCACCGCGTTCTGGGTCCGATTGCGGGTGCCGCGGGCCCGACCGGTGATCGAGTTCATCACGCTGCTGCCCTTCGTGATCCCGCCCATCGTGCTCGTCTTCGGCCTGATCCAGACCTACAGCCACGGGTTGCTTCCGCTGACCCGTTCCGACATCGGCAGCAGCGCCCTGCTGGCGATGGCCTATGTCGTCCTCTCGTTCCCGTACATGTATCGGGCGGTCGACACCGGCCTCCAGGCGATGGACATCCGCAGCCTCACCGAGGCCGCCCAGAGCCTCGGCGCAGGCTGGCCGCGGATCCTCCTCCAGGTGATCCTGCCGAACCTGCGCGTGGCGCTGTTGAGTGGCGCCTTCCTGACGCTGGCGATCGTCATCGGCGAATTCACCATCGCGACGTTCCTGGCCCGGCCCGCGTTCGGCCCCTACCTGTCGCTGCTGGGCAATAACAGAGCCTACGAGCCGGCCGCGGTCTCGCTCATCAGCTTCGGCCTGACCTGGCTGGCCATGATCCTGATCGCCTTCATCGGACGAGGGTCGCGCAGCAGCGTGTCCGTCGCCGGGGCCCGCTAGGAAGGACGACGAGCGACGATGGGTTTCCTGCAGTTGACCGGGGTCCAGAAGACCTTCCCGGGTGGGGTCGCCGCGGTCGAGGACTTCAACCTCGACGCCGAGCGCGGCGAGTTCGTCTCGTTCCTCGGCCCGTCGGGCTGCGGCAAGACGACGACGCTGCGGATGATCGCGGGCTTCGAGAAGCCGACGGCCGGCACGATCGTCGTGGACGGCACGGACATCACCTATCGCTCCCCGAACCAGCGCAACGTCGGGATGGTCTTCCAGTCGTATGCGCTCTTCCCGAACATGTCGGTCGCCGGCAACATCGGGTTCGGGCTCAAGGTGCGCAAGAAGCCCAAGGCCGCCATCGACAAGCGCGTCGGCGAGCTGCTCGAGCTCATCCACCTCGAGGGCCGCGGCAACCGCTTCCCGTACCAGATGTCAGGCGGCCAGCAGCAGCGGGTCGCCCTCGCTCGTGCGCTCGCCATCGAACCCCAGGTGCTGCTCCTCGACGAGCCCCTCTCCGCGCTCGACGCCAAGATCCGGATCGTCCTGCGCAAGGAGATCCGGGCGATCCAGCGGCAGCTCGGGATCACCACGGTCTATGTCACCCACGACCAGGAGGA
>DAIOXD010000073.1:0-8439 GCA_036758145.1 Candidatus Limnocylindrales bacterium | reverse complement strand
GTCATGGACGGACCGCGTAGTCTCATCTGGGAAGAGTCGGAGAATCGGCTGCACGTCCAGAAGGCACTCCTGGTCGAGATCCTCGGCGGGACGGAAGGGGCATGAGCGAGGTCCTCTACGAGCAATACAAGGAGGCGTTGCGTCGCGGCCACGTCGCGGCCCTTCGCGGCCGCCTCGATGCGGCGGCAGCGGCATACCGCGAGGCGGCCCGGGTCGCGCCGGACCGCGCTCTGCCGTACGTCGGGCTCGGTGGTGTCCTGGCCCGGCTCGGACGATCGGACGAAGCCCTGACCGCCTATGGCTCGGCGCTCGAACGGTCGCCGCGCGACGAGGGTGCGGCTCGCGGGCGTGCGGATGTCCTCGCCGCGCTGGGCCGTCGCTCCGAGGCCGCCGAGACCCTCGATCGCCTGGCCGACGTCCTCGAGCGCGACGGGCGGCTGGCCGATGCCTGCGATGTCGCGCGCCGGTCCCTCGAGCTCGCCGAATCGCGCGGTCGACGACGCCACGTCGAGAGCCTTGTCGCCGGGCTTCGCGAGACGCCCGGCGATGCGTCGGCCGCCGAGGCCCTCGAGCGCGCGTTGGGCGTCCTTGACGCCGTGCCGGGCCCGTCGCCACGGACCAGGGAACCGGCCGACGACGAGCCGGACGAAGCCGCGGCGCCGAGCGAACCGGTCGTTCCCAAGGCGCCCGATCCCGCCCTCCTGACGCTCGCCGTGGAAGAAGCGCTCGAGGCCGGCGACCTTGACGAGGCTCGTCGTCGCGCGCTCGTCGCGGCCGCCGGCCACCGGGCGGTCGGCCAGTTCCATGCCGCGATGGACGCGTGCTACCAGGCCCTCGCGATCCTGCCGTCGGATCCCGACATCCACCTGCTGCTGGCCGAGCTCTACCTCGACCGTGGCTGGCGCGGGCCGGCGGCGGACAAGCTGGTCCTCCTGGGACGCCTCGCCCAGCTCACCGGCGATGGCGCGACCCGGGCGCGGCTCTGCTATCTCGCGGCCGCACGGTTCCCCGACGACCCGCGGCTCGCGGCGGTCTGCGCCTGAGTCCCGGATAGGACGTTCGGGTCGGGGTCGGACCGGACCTCGATGCTACACTCGGGGGCCATGGCCCTTCTCGGATCCATCCTCGATCAGGTTCGTTGGAACACGATCGTCGACGTCGGGATCACTGCGCTCCTCATCTACTGGCTGTTCAGCCTCATCCGTGGGACACGCGCGGTCCGCCTGGTCATCGGCGTCAGCGTCCTGGTGGTGGTCTATGCGCTGGCCGTCGCCTTCGAGCTGCGTCTCCTCACCACGATCCTCCAGGACGGCGCGGTCGTCGGCCTGTTCGCCCTCGTCGTCATCTTCCAGCCGGAGCTCCGCCGCGCGCTCGAGCGGATCGGGCGGGTCGGGTCGTTCGCATGGCTCCTGTCGCCCGCGGAATCCCGGGCCGTGGAGCGCGTCGCCACCGAGGTCGCGGCCGCGGCCGCCCACCTCTCGCGGGACGGCCAGGGTGCCCTCATCGTGCTTGGGCGACAGACCGGTCTCGAGGAATTCGCCGAGACCGGCGTGATGATCCATGGCGACGTCTCGGCTGATCTGCTGGGCACGATCTTCACCCCGAAGTCGCCCCTGCATGACGGCGCGGTCATCATCCGCGACGGCCGAGTCGTGGCAGCCGGAGCGCTCCTGCCGCTGGCCGAGACGTCGATCCATACGGAACGGTTCGGGACGCGGCATCGCGCCGCCCTCGGCATCACCGAGCAGACCGATGCCGTCGTGATCGTCGTGTCCGAGGAGAACGGACAGATCAGCCTCGTCGAACGGGCCCGGATCGTGCGCAACCTCAACGAGACGGGCCTTGCCCGGGCGATCCAGGCGCTGCTCGATCCGGCCGGCGGGCGCCGAGGCGCCTTCGGCTGGCGGTCGGCCGGCCAGGCCGGACTCGGTGGTCGCTCTCCGCGGCTGCGCGAGCTGGGTCGCTTCGTTGGGCGAGCGACCGGACCGCGGGAGCCCCAGGCCACGCCTGTCGCGAGCGTTCGCGCCGCGCAGCCTCCCGCAGCGGCAGCCGCTGCCCCGCCGTCACCCGGCGAGCCCGCCGCGACCGCCCCGGCCGACGAACCGACGCCGATGCCGACGCCGACCCCGACGCCGACCCTGCCGCCCGCTTCGAAGGAGGATGTCGCCGCGCCGACCGCCGCCCGGGCGCGCCGGTGACGCGGATCCTGCGCCGGATCGTCCACAACTGGCCCCTCAAGCTCGCGGCGGTCGTGCTCGCCTCGTTGATGTACGGCGGACTGGCGTTGTCGCAGAACACACAGATCTTCCCGGGCCCGATCACCGCCCAGTTCATCAACGAGCCGACGAACACCGTCGTGCTGCCGTCGACCCCGCCGACCGTCAGCCTCATCCGCTATTTCGCGCCGAACGGCGTCGCGGTGGCGAGCAGCTCGTTCCTCGCAACGGTCGATCTGTCGGGGCTCGGCGACAAGGTCGGGGTCGTCAGCGTCCCGATCGACGTCACCAGCCCGGACCCGCGCATCCGCGTCCTCGGCTTCGAGCCCACCTTCGTCCCGCTCGAGCTCGACCGGCTCAGAGCCCAACCGGACATCCCGGTCACGGTCGTCCACGGGGTCGTCCCCGATGGGCTGACGCTGGGCACGGTCACCGTGGACCCGCCCACGGTCACGGTCTCGGGTGCGGCCTCTCTCGTCGCGAAGGTCCAGTCCGTGCGTGCCGACGTCATCATCCAGTCGACCGGGATCGACGTCGACGAGGACGTCCAGCTCGTGCCCGTCGACGCCCTCGGCAACCCATTGCGTCCCCTCGAGGTCACGCCCCAGACGGCGCGCGTCCGGATCCCCGTCTTCTCGGATCAGCAGAGTCGGACCCTGCCGGTCAACCCGGTCATCACCGGCGATCCGGCCGCCGGGTTCGAGATCGCATCGGTCACGGTCGCGCCACAGGTCGTGCTCGTCGCGGGCGATGCCGACACGTTGGCGCAGCTGACCAGCGTCGATACCGACCCGATCCCGCTGACCGGCCTCTCCGACAACGAGACGGTCCAGGTCGGCCTGGCGCTGCCGACGGGGGTCGTTCAGGTCGACGCGGCCAAGATCACGGTCACCATCGCGATCCGTCCGGTGACCGGGACCCGCACCTTCAATGCCGGTCTCAAGCTGGTCGGTGCGAGCAATGACCTCGTCTACGCGCTTTCGACCGACCGGGTCCTCGTGACGATCGGCGGCTCGACGGCGAACCTCGACCGGCTCGAGGGCGCTGCCCTTGTGATGGACCTCGACGTCACGGGTCTGAAGGCAGGCGTGCACGATGTGCCGGTGACGGCCAACCTGCTGGCTGGGACGACGCTCGTCGCGGCCAGCCCGGCAACCATCACCGTGACGATCAGCGCGGCGCCGGCCTCCCCGGTGATCCCGGCCTCGTCGCCGTCGCCGGCACCGAGCGGCTGAGGGAGATGGCCCGCCTCTTCGGCACGGACGGGATCCGCGGGGTCGCCAACGTCGATCTCAAGCCCACGACCGCCTATGCCCTCGGTCGGGCCGTCGCGCATCGGCTCGCCGGGCGAGGCGGGGCGATCGTCGTCGGCCAGGACACGCGCCGCTCGGGTGACATGTTCGTGGCCGCCATCGCCGCGGGCGCGACGAGCCTGGGCGTCGACGTGCACGTCGTCGGCGTCATCCCCACCCCGGCCCTCGCCTTCATCGCCGGGCAGGGGCCCTTCGCGGCCGGGATCATGGTCTCCGCCTCGCACAATCCGGCCGCCGACAACGGCCTCAAGGTGCTCGATGCCGACGGCCTCAAGCTCGACGATTCGATCGAGGACGAGCTGGAACAGCTCATCTGGCGGACCGAGGAATTGGGCGGCGCGCCCAATGACCAGCTCGGGCGGATGGTCGACGCGTCGGCCAGGCTGGCCGATTACCGGGCGCACCGGCTCGGGCTCGCGTCGTCGATCGATGGCGCGCGCTGGCATCTCGTGCTCGACACGGCGAACGGGTCTGGTTCCGTCGTCGCCCCCGACATCCTCGCGGCGACGGGCGCCCGGGTCGACGTCATCCACGCCGATCCTGACGGCAGCAACATCAACGTCGGATCGGGGGCGACCGCGCCGGCCTCGCTGGCCGCGGCGGTCCTCGCGGCCGGCGCCGACGCCGGGTTCGCGCTCGATGGCGACGCGGACCGGCTGATCGCAGTCGACGCCGACGGGCGCGTGGTCGATGGCGACCAGGTGTTGGGGATCCTCGCCCTCGACCGTCTCAGTCGCGACGAACTGCCGGGCGGCGGTCTGGTCGTCTCGGTCCTCTCGAACGGTGGGCTGCAGGAGGTCGTCGAGGCGGCCGGCGGCCAGGTCGTCCGGACCCCCGTCGGCGACAAGTACATCCTTGAGGGGATGCAGGTCTCGGGCGCCGTTCTCGGCGGTGAGAAGAGCGGCCATGTCATCGTCCTGGAGCACACGACCTCGGGCGACGGCATCGTGACCGCGCTCGAGGTGCTCCGGGTGATGGCCCGTCGATCCGTCGGGCTGGGCGAGCTCGCGGCGGCCATCCCGATGCTGCCGCAGCAACAGCGGGCCGTGAAGGCGCGTCACAAGGACCAGTGGGAGGGCGACCGCGTCCTCCAGCGGGCCATCGTCGCGGCGACCGCCCGTCTCGGACCCGGTGGCCGGGTCCTCGTCCGGCCATCCGGCACGGAGCCTGCACTGCGGGTGATGGTCGAAGGCTCCGACGCCGAGCTCGTGACCGAGCTGGCCGACTCGCTCGCGACCCTGGCCGGTGAGCGACTAGACTAGGTTCGGTGAATCCTCGGGCGGATGGCTCGCAGTAGCGTCGCCTCCGACCTCGGAGAGGCCGGTGCCCACTCGTGATCCCTCCGCAGCATGAACGGAGACAAGCTGATGTGCGGCATCGTCGGATACACGGGTCCGCGGGAGGCGGGCCCCATCCTCATCGAGGGACTCAAGCGCCTCGAGTACCGCGGCTACGACTCGGCCGGGATCGCGCTCGTGGACGACGCCGGCGATCTCTTCGTGGAGAAGCGTGCCGGCAAGCTGGTCAACCTCCAGACGGCCCTCGCGGACCGGACGCCCCACGCGGCCATCGGGCTCGCCCATACTCGCTGGGCGACCCATGGCCGCCCGAACGACCTCAACGCGCACCCCCATCGCGATTGCACCGGCGCGATCACGGTCATCCACAACGGGATCATCGAGAACTTCCGCGAGCTGCGGGCCGACCTCGAGGCACGCGGGCACAGCCTGACCTCGGAGACCGATACCGAGGCCATCGCGCACCTCGTCGAGGAGGCCTATCGAGGGGACCTGGCCGACGCCGTCCGCGAGACGCTGCGAAAGCTCGAAGGCGCCTTCGCGATCGTCGTGATGCACATCGGCGAGGGCGACCGGCTGGTCGGCGCCCGGAAGGACGTCCCCCTGGTCGTCGGGCTCGGCGACGGCGAGGGCTTCCTCGCCTCGGACGTCGCCGCCATCCTCGCTCACACCGACCGGATCGTCTTCCTCGAGGATGGCGACGTCGCCGACCTGCGACCGTGGGGCGTGACGATCACCGACGTCGAGGGCGCAGCGCTCGAACGCGCGGTCACGGTCATCGACTGGTCGCCCGAGGCCGCCGAGAAGGGCGGCTACGAGCACTTCATGCTCAAGGAGATCCACGAACAGCCCGAATCGCTCAGCCAGTCGATCGCCGGACGCGTCGACCGCACCGACCGGATCGAGGTCGAGGAGCTCGCCGGACTCGAGGACGCCATCCGGACGGCCACGCGGGTCGAGCTGATCGCCTGCGGCAGCGCCTACTACGCGGCGATGATCGGGGCGTCGGCGATCTCCGATTGGGCGGGGATCCCGGCACGGGCCAACATCGGCTCCGAGTTCCGCTACGGCCCGCCGCCGCTCGACGAGCGGACGCTGGTGATCGCCGTCACCCAGTCGGGCGAGACGGCCGATACGATCGCCCCGACCCGCCTGGCCCGCGAACGCGGCTGCCCGGTCCTCGCGGTCACGAACACGGTCGGCTCGGCGATCACGCGCGAAGCCGACGCGGTCGTCTTCCTCCACGCCGGCCCCGAGATCGCGGTCGCTGCCTCGAAGACGTTCGTCACCCAGGTCACGACGCTGGTCATCCTGGCCGCCGCGATCGCCAAGATCCGCGGCTCGCTCGCGGACGCGGATGAGCTGGCCCTCGGGGCCGCGCTCCGGGCCCTGCCGGCGGCCGCCGCGCGTGCCCTCGAGACCGCCGCCGCTACGACTCCCGATCTCGCCCGGCGCTACGTCAACTCGCGCGGGTTCATGTACGTCGGTCGCGGTGCGACCTATCCGGTCGCGCTCGAGGGTGCACTCAAGCTCAAGGAGGTCAGCTACGTCCATGCCGAGGGCTACGCGGCCGGCGAGCTCAAGCATGGCCCCATCTCGCTGCTCGATGCCGATTGCCCGCTCGTCGCCGTGGCGACCCGCTCGAAGGTCTACGAGAAGCTCATCAGCAACGTCATGGAGGGCCGCGCCCGCGATGCGCGGGTGATCGCGGTGGCGACCGAGGGCGACGGTTCGATCGAGCAGTCGGCCGACGACGTGTGCTGGGTCCCGGACACGCACGAGGCGCTCAGCCCGGTCCTGGCGATCATCCCGCTCCAGCTGTTCGCCTACCACATCGCGGTCGCCCGGGGCACGGACGTGGACCAGCCGCGCAACCTGGCCAAGTCGGTCACGGTCGAGTAGCGCCGCCCGATGACCGCCGCCGGAGCCCCTGGGGCGCTCGACCCGCCCGGGGCCGTCGTGCCGGTGGGGACGACCGAGCTCGGGATCGACATCGTCAAGGTCGAGCGGATCCGGGCGGCGCTCGAGCGCTTCGGCGCCCGCTTCTCGAAACGCGTCCTCACCGAGGCCGAGCAGCGCTATGTCCGGGAGCGCCCGGAGACGATGGCCGGCCGCTGGGCGGCCAAGGAGGCGGTCTCCAAGGTGCTCGGGCTGGGCGTGCGTGGGATCGGCTGGCGCGACATCGAGATCGAGCGGATGCCGACCGGCCAACCCGCGGTCCGGCTTCACGGGCGCGCGGCGGCACGGGCGGAGCAGCTCGGGATGGAACGGATCGCGGTATCGATCACGCATGAATCGGACTATGCGGTCGCGATCGCGTTCGGGATCCGGACGGCCGGCGGGCGCTACGTCTTCCCGCCCGACATCGAGGACCGCCTCGACGAGCGCGACCGACGGATCCTCGCCCGGATCGAGCGCATGCGTTCCGAGACCGCGGCCGGCAGGGACGCCCCGGTCGCCGACCCGACGGACGCACGAACGCCGGACGGGCCCCGTGCCTGATCGCGTGCCGGTCGGCTTCAGTCGGCGCGAGATGCCACCGTCGGCGCCATCCGGTCCGGAGCGGCCGTTCCCGCCGGGTGCCACCAAGCTCGACGACGACATCGCGGCAGCGCTGATCCCCGAGCGGCCTGCCCGCGGCCACAAGGGCTCATTCGGCCGCCTGCTCGTCATCGCCGGTTCGCTCGACTACGCGGGCGCGGCCCTCCTTGTCTGCCGGGCGGCAGGCCGGAGCGGGGTCGGTCTGGTCACGCTGGCGATCCCCGAATCGCTCCAGCCGCTCTTCGCGGCCAAGGTCGTCGAGGCGACCACGATGGCGCTGCCCGAGGACGACGTCGAGGAGGTCGACCCGGAACCCGCCCTGGCGCGGATCCTCGATCACGAGCACGACGCGATCGTCGTCGGACCCGGCCTGCGCCCGGGCCTCGCCACGACCGAGCTCGTGCGCTCGCTCCTGCCCGTCTCGGGCGAGGCCGACGTCGCGCCGATCGTCCTCGACGCCGAGGCGTTGCGCTCGATGGCGACGATGGACGACTGGTGGGAAGGGGAGCGCCGGCCAGCCGTCCTCACGCCGCACGCCGGGGAGTTCGCCCGCCTCCGAGCGGGAAGCGGCGACCATCCCGCCGATGACGGGGATCTCGAGGGCGATGACGCGGCGCGGTTGGCGGCTGCCATCGATGCCGCCGCGACGTGGCGCTCGGTCGTCGTCCTGAAGGGCGCGCGGACGATCGTCGCCGACCCCGACGGTAGCACGGCGATCGCACCCTTCGAGAACCCGGCACTGGCCACGGGCGGGACCGGCGACGTCCTCGCCGGGACGATCGGATCGCTCCTTGCCCAGGGTCTGGCGCCCTTCGCGGCCGCGCGACTCGGGGTCTACCTGCACGGCCTCGCGGGCGACGCCGGTCGCGAGCGGTTCGGCGACGCCGGCCTCCTCGCTTCGGACCTGCCCGACGGTCTCGCGGTCGCGCGCAAGCGCCTGTCGGCGGTGGCCGAACGGCGGAGCGCGAGCAAGCGACTCGGGTTCGAACACCGGCTGACGTCGAACCCGGGCGACCGCGACGAGGCGGCCGGACCGGACGCGGGTCCCGCCACCGCGCCTCGCTGATCCGA
>DAIOXD010000072.1:0-8562 GCA_036758145.1 Candidatus Limnocylindrales bacterium | reverse complement strand
TGCCCGCGGCACTCTCCGGACTGCCGGTGATCGCCGGTTCGTCGTGCTGCGGCGGGACCGGCTGCTGCTAACCCCCCGATCCGGCCGGAGCTCGGTCATCGCTCGCCCTCGCGCTCGTGCTCGCCTGGACCATCCAGGGCCGAAGCCTCGACACAGACCGCGACCAGCCCGAGTCGTTCGAGGCGATCGAAGGTGGCCCGCCGCCGGACCGTGAACGCCACGAGATCGAGGCCAGCCGCCCTGGCGTGGCGCACCGAGCCCGGATCGAGCGCCCGCCACGCGACCGCCACGCCGCGGCAGCCGAGCTCGACGGCCGCCGCGACGACCGCCTCGTCAAGTCGATCGCTGTTGAGCCAGCGCGGCCACGCCGGGGCGAGGTGCGCCACGCGCTCGAGCGCGGCCGGGTGGAACGACGACACCACGGCGTTCGCCAGATCGCGCCCGCGGCCGGAAGCGAGGACCTCCACCGCGGCTGGGCCCGCATCGACCTTGAGCTCGACGTCGAGGAACGGCCGCCGACCGACCGTCGTCAGCACCGTCGCGAGGGTCGGCACGCCCAGCGCCCCGAGTGCGGCCGCGGGGAGCGTCTCGACCCAGTCCGAACGCCCGTGGACCCGCTCGAGCGTCGCGTCGTGGTAGATGACCGGCACGCCGTCGGCCGAGAGACGAACGTCGAACTCGAGGCCGTCGCAGGCCGGGATCGAGAGCGCGGCGAGGAACGCCGCGAGCGTGTTCTCGGGAGCGCGCCGCGCATCGCCGCGATGCGCCAGGCGAAGCGTCCGGGCCGCCACCGCGTCCCTACCCGATCTCGAGCTGGGCCGCGATCCCCAGGTGGTCGCTCGGGTAGAGCGTCGGGTCCTCCGGCGCGGGTCGGTCGAAGACCAGCCGGGCCGACTCGACCCGGATGGCGCCACGGAGCCAGATGTAGTCGAGGCACGCGGGGTCGCCGTCGGTATCCATCGCCGGTGCGACCAGGCCGGACGGCCAGGTGACGGCGGGTTCGGCCCCGTTGGCTTCGGCGTAGGCGGAGCGGAAGTCGGCGGCGCGGAGTCGGGCCGGGGCGGGCTCGTCGGGGTCGGCGTTGAAGTCGCCCATCACGATCGTCGCGTCCGCCTTCGGGACCTCCTCGAGCCAGGCTAGAAGCGTCGCCGTCTGCTCGTCGCGTTCGACGGCGTCGGGACCGAGATGATGCAGGTGCGTCACGACCACGAGGACCGACGCCCCGCCGGACAGCGCGACCACGGAACGCAACGCGGAGCGGCTCAGCCCCAGATCGAGCCGATCCGACCCGCTGGCCGTGAGCGGTTCGCGGACGAGCAGGCTGTTGCCGTATTCCGGTCGACCAGCCCAACCTCGGACGGCGTCGTTGCGTCCCTCCCCGGCCGCCCCGATGAGGCGGTCCTGCTGCATGACATAGACGACCTCCTGGAGGCCGAGGAGATCCGGCTGGAGGGTCGCCATGTCCGCCAGGAGGAGCGGCAGGCGCTCGAACCAGCGGTCGGCGAGATTGCGGATGTTGAGCGTGGCGACGTGGAGACGATCCACCTCAGGCGTCCTCGGCGATGGGCAGGGCGAACGAGAACGTGCTGCCGCCACCCTCGACCGACTCGACCCAGATGCGCCCGCCGTGCTGCTCGATGATGTGCCGCGCGATGGCCAGACCGAGACCCGTCCCGCCCGCCTCGCCGCGACGCCGCGCCCGGTCGACCTTGTAGAACCGCTCGAAGATCCGCGCCTGCGCCGAGCGCGGGATCCCGACGCCATGATCGGCGACGGCGACGACCACCTCCGGATCGGTGGCGGAGACGGTGACCGTGACCGCGCCACCGTCCGGGCTGAACTTCACCGCGTTGTGCAGGAGATTGACGAGGACCTGGCCGAGCCGCGCCTCGTCGCCCCGGACCAGCGGCAGCGAAGGCGCCACTTCCACTCCGAGCGAGACGCCCTGTCGTTCGGCGAAGAGGCGCAGCCGCTCGGTCGATTCGATCGCGACTTCGCCGAGATCGAGCAGGTCGACGACGCCGAGCGCGCTCCCGCTCTCGATGCGCGACAGGTCGAGCAGTTCGTTGACCATCTGGACGAGGTGGCCCGTCTCGACCTCGATCTTGCCGATCCGGTCGCGCATCTTCGCCGGCAGGGCGTCGCCGGCCGCGTCGGCATCGCGCGTGAGGGTCTCGGCCAGGAGGCTGACCGTCGTGAGCGGCGTCCGCAGCTCGTGCGACAGGTTGTCGATGAACTCGGCACGGATCTGCTGAAGGCGCCGCAGCTCCGAGACGTCCTCGAGGACCAGCCACAGACCGGCCGAGGCGGTCCGTCGCGCCCGGATGAGGAGCCGCGGCCCGTCCGCGCCAGCGACGGCGATCTCGCCCGTCGCCGACCCGGCTTCGAGCGCCGAGTGCGCGACGGCCTCCGCCTGGGTGTCGAGGAAGGCCTCGATCAGGCTTCGCCCTACGAGGGTCCCGGGGGCGCGGCCGAGGAGGGTATGTGCTGCGGTGTTAGCGCGGACGATCCTGAGTCGATCGGCGACCTCGAGGACGCCCTGGCCAAGCGACTCGATGAAGAGGTCCCGGTCGGCCGCCTCGTCCGCGCGGGCATTCTCGGCCCGCTCGGCCCGGGCGCGGAGGGCTCCAACGGCGGAGATGGGATCGCCGGTCGGGCCTGCACCCGCTTCGATCTCGACCGCTCGCAGCGTCCCTCGGGCCCGGAGCGCGATCACGGCGACGACGACGAGCGCCACGACGGCCCCGACCGCGACCAGCCATGCCTCCACGGCGCGAGCATGGCACAGGCGCTCACCGCCGACCGGGGCGTTGCACCCGGGGCGCCGGCCGGTCGTCGGGGAGGAAGCGCGGCCGCCACGGCCGGGTCAGCGCGGCGAAGGCCTTCGGCGTGAACGTGTGCCGCAGCACGAGAAGATGACCGAGTCTCGCCGCCGCCCAGCGCGCCCGGGCCGTCGTGGTCCGATCGACGACGCCGGGGATCGCCGCGGCGGTGTCGCGGGCGGCGAGGATCGACGAGACGCGCAGCGCTTCATCGTCGTCGGGCGACGTCCCGGCGGGCCATGGATCCTCGGTCGGGATCTCCGCCAGCCCCGCCCGGCGGGCCATCTCGGCGAGCGCCTTGACCCCCGCCGGATCGAGCGTTCGCAGCCGGCCGATCAGGGCGCGAACGGCATCCCCGTTCGGCCCGTAGCGGGGCTGGCCAACGGCGGCATCCCAGCCGCGCGTCAGCCGCTCGCGCGCACGATCGCGGAACGGCTCGCTCAGGAGCTCATCGAGGAAGCTCCCCAGGACGAGCTCGGTGGCGTAGCCTTCGACCGCGTCATGGACGCCCGCTCGCGCCGCCGCAGCCGGGTCGAGGCGAGCATTCACGGCCGCCTCCATCGCCTCGAGCGCCTCGAGCCGGTCCGGCGGGAGGAAGCGGGCGATCGTCGCACCGAAGGCGATCGGCGCCGGTTCCGCGCAGGCGAGCCGGTCGATCTCGTCGGGCTCGAGCGCGGCCACCCGGTCGAGGAAGCGCGCGAGGGTCTCGGCGGGATCGAGCGGGCGCTGACGCACCGGACGCGGGCGGGGCGCGACGGATGCCTCGCGTCCGCCGCCGCGAGGATCCCGGCCGCCCGTCGCTCGAACGGAGGTCCGGAGGCCGCGCTCATGGTCGTACCGGTCGCGCAACCCCGGATCGCTCAACCAGTCGTGGGCGACGTTGATCCGTTTGGCCCGCTCCAGCCCCGACGGACCCGCCACATCGGGATGGTGGAGACGGAGCAGCGAACGCCAGGCGACCTCGATCGCCTCCGGGCTCGCGTCCACGGAGATCTCGAGGCGGGCGTACAGGTCGTCGGCGGGCAGCGTCGGGCGGGGTGGCACGCCTGAATCCTAGTCGGGGGTCGGCTGTTCGGCGGGCCGGACGGTCGTTAGACTGCCCTCGTGAGTTTCATGCAACGCGCCAGGGAGGCGGCTGAGGCGGCGGCCGAATCGGCGCGCGCGAAGGCGACCGAGGCTGCCGGTGTCGCCGGTCGGACCGCCGCGGACCCGGCGACCCAGGAGAAGTTCGGCCAGCAGGCGCGGGCGGCGATGGGCGCCGCGCGGCGCGGTGTCTCGACCGTCGTCGAACGCATCGATCCGGGCGTCCTGGCCGACCTGATCATCAAGGCGACGGCGCTCCAGGAGACGACGAACAGGGCACTTCGGGCGAAGCACTCGCCATACCGGATCAACGAGATCTCGATCGCCGCGACGATCCCGCCCGGTGTGAACTTCGCGATCGGCCGGATCGATGTCGAGCAGGAGGCGGCGACCGGGACGGAGGTCTCCTCCGCGAGCCTCGTCGACGCGCATGCACCGGGCGAGGCGGTCATCTCGCTCGACGGCACGACGCTCACCGACGCCCAGCTCGCCGACGTCGGGGGCGTGCTGGCCAGTGAGGTGCCGGAGGACCTCAGCCGCCCCTGAGCATCGCCTCGACGTCCTCGATCGGGCGCGTCGAGCGCTCCCCGGTCGCCCGTTCCGTGACCTCGACGCCGCCCGCCGCCAGCGAGCGCGGGCTGACCGTCAGGATCCAGGGCATGCCGAGCAGTTCGGCGTCGGTGAACTTGACCCCGGGCGACTCGTCGCGGTCGTCCCACAGGATCTCGCGGCCGACATCGGCCGCCAGCTGGTGGAGAGACTCGGCGACCTCGGTCACGCGCGGTTCCTTCGTGCCGCCGATCGAAACGAGATGGGCGGCATACGGCGCGACCTCGGCCGGCCAGACGATCCCCTTCTCATCGTGGTGCGCCTCGACGATGCAGGCGACGTTGCGCCCGACGCCGATCCCGTACGAGCCCATCACGATCGGGTGCGCCACGCCGTCCTCGCCGAGGTAGGTGGCGTCCGCCGCGTCGGTGAACTTCGTGCCGAGCTTGAAGATGTTGCCGACCTCGATGCCGTTGCGCAGGATGACCGGGCTGCCGCACTGCGGGCAGGCGTCGCCCTCCTGGGCATTGGTGATATCGGCGCTGACGTCGGCACTGAAGTCGCGGCCGACGTTGACATTGCGGTAATGGACGCCCTCCCGGTTGGCCCCGGCGACCAGGTTCGGCGAGCCGGCGACGAGATCGTCGACCACGACCACGGTCCCCTTCGCCCCGATCGGCGAGCCGTAGCCGGGCTCCATCCCGGCCGCCTTGATCTCCTCGACCGTCGCCGGCCGCATCCCGCCTGTCGCTGAGACCGCGTTGCCGAGCTTCGTCTCGTTGACTTCGAAGTCGCCCCGGACGATCGCCGTCACGAGTCGTCCGTCGCCGGTCGTGAAGAACGCGGCCTTGGCCGTCCGCTCGGGTCCGACCCCGAGGAACGCGGCGAGCGACGCGATCGTCGTCGTGCCGGGTGTGGCCACCTCCTCGAGCGGGAGCGCCGCCTCGGTCGGGCCGGTCGCGACGGGCTTGGGCATGACCGCGACCTGGCGGTTGGCCGCGTAGCCGCAGGCCTCGCACAGCACGAGGACGTCCTCGCCGGCCGGGTTGAGCACCATGAACTCGTGCGCCTGGCTGCCACCCATGATGCCGACGTCGGAGGCGACGACGACCACCTCGAGCCCGAGGCGTTCAAAGATCCGGAGATACGCGCCGTGTTGCGCCTCGTAGCTGACGTCGAGGCCGGCCATGTCCCGGTCGCAGCTGTAGGCGTCCTTCATCACGAACTCGCGGACGCGGATCAGCCCGCCGCGCGCCCGGGGCTCGTCGCGCCATTTCGTCTGGAAGTGATAGATCATCACCGGCAGCTGCCGCCAGGACTTGACGATGTCGGCGAGCAGGATCCCCACGACCTCCTCGTGGGTCATCGCCAGGACCATGTCGCGTCCGTTACGGTCCTTGAAGCGGGTCAGCTCGGGGCCGATCGCGTCGTATCGTCCGCTCGCCTTCCAGATGTCGGCAGGGTGGACGACCGGCATCGAGAGCTCCTGCGACCCGATCCGATCCATCTCCTCGCGGATGACCTGCTCGACGCGCTGGTTGACGCGGAAGCCGAGCGGCAGCAACGAGTAGATCCCCGACCCGAGCTGGCGGACATAGCCGGCCCGGACCAGGAGCCGATGGGACGCCATCTCGGCATCGGCCGGATCCTCGCGGAGCGTGCTGAAGAAGAGGTGGGAGAGGCGCATCCGCGAAGGATAGCGGGCGCGGCGCCTCGGACGCGTCAGCCGCGGCCGGTGACGAGATCGATCCCCGCCCGGGCGGGTACCATGTCGGCGGCCCCCACCGCTGCCGCCCCGCGGCGCGTCGAGCACCTCGAGACAGTCCTGACGGAGAGTCCACGTTCGTGGTTGGCGTGACCGCCATGCTCGTCATCGTCGTGCTACTGGCGGTCGCCTTCGACTATGTCAACGGCTTCCACGACACGGCCAATGCGATCGCGACCTCGGTCGCGACCCGGGCGCTTGCGCCCCGCTACGCGATCCTGATGGCGGCGGCCTTCAACTTCATCGGGGCGTTCGCCGGGACCGCGGTCGCCAACACGATCGGCAGCGGGCTGGTGGACGACGCGTCGACCACCCAGGTCGTGCTCGCCGCGGCACTGCTGGGCGCCATCGCCTGGAACCTCATCACGTGGCAGCAGGGCCTCCCGAGCTCGAGCAGTCACGCCCTGATCGGGGGGCTCCTCGGGGCGACCATCGCCGCGGCCGGGACCGGCGCGCTCAAGGTCGGTGGCATCCTCGGCAAGGTCGTGGTCCCGATGATCACGTCGCCGGTCCTCGGGTTCTTCATCGCCTTCGCCCTGATGATCGCGATCTACTGGATCTTCCGCGACGCGAAGCGCAAGCCGATGTCCACCCGCTTTCGCCGGGTCCAGATCCTGTCGGCCGCATTCATGGCCTTCGCGCACGGCTCCAACGACGCGCAGAAGACGATGGGCGTCATCACGCTCGCGCTCGTCGCGGCGAAGGTGATCCCGACCTTCGCGGTCCCGGTCTGGGTGATCGCCCTGTCGGCGTCAGCGCTCTCGCTCGGGACCGCGATCGGTGGCTGGCGGATCATGCGCACGATGGGCCAGCGCGTCGCCAAGCTCGAACCCGTCCATGGCTTCGCTGCCGAGACGACCGCGGCGACGATCCTGCTCGGGACCGCCCACTTCGGGATGCCGGTCTCGACGACCCACGTCATCTCGGGCGCGATCATGGGCGTCGGCTCGAGCCAGGGGTTCCGCCACGTGCGCTGGGGCGTCGCCCGGCGCATCCTCGCGGCCTGGATCCTGACCATCCCCGCGGCGGGGATCCTCGCCGGACTCGCCTGGCTGGTCCTCAACGCCGTCGGGCTCTCATGACCGCCCTCACCTGTCCGCCTCACCCAACGGAGGGATCGCGATGACCTTTCGACTGCTGCCCCGGGACCCGAAATTCTTCGAGCTGTTCATCGCGGACGGCGACAACCTCGCGGCGGCCGCGGGGGCGCTCCATGCCCTGGTCGACGACTACGACCGCCTCGACGAGCGCATCACCAACATCCAGGCGCTCGAGAAACGAGGCGACCAGATCGATCGCGAGGTCAATCGCAAGCTCGAGGACGCGTTCGTGACGCCGTTCGATCGCGAGGACATCCACGAGCTCGTGTCACGGCTCGACGATGTCGTCGACGGCATCCAGGCGATCGCCGAGACCTTCGTGATCTACGGGGTGGCGGCCCCGACACCCGAGGCGAAGCGGCTCGCGGCGATCCTCGACAGCCAGGCGGTCGAACTCGCCGCGGCGCTGCGGAAGCTCGACGGACTCAAGGACCTCGAGCGCCATTTCGAAGCCGTCCACGAGCTCGAGAACGAGGCCGACGGACTCTCCCGGGCCGCGGTGGCCAGGCTCTTCCGCGATGAGTTGCCACCGATCGAGGTCATCAAGTGGCGCGACCTGTACAACGGCTTCGAGAACACGATCGACGCGGCCGAGGATGCCGCCGAGGCGATGGAGCGGATGTATCACAAGGCCAACTGATGGCCGTCGGTCGGGGCCGTCGGCCCGGGGCGGTCAGGCTGGGCGCCGAAAGACGTAGCCGATGCCCCGCACCGTGTGGATGAAGGCCGGATTGGCGGGGTCCGATTCGATCCGGCTGCGCAGCCAGTGGACGTGGACGTCGACGGTGCGCGTCTCGCCGCCGTAGTCGTAGCCCCAGACGTGCTCGAGGAGCTGGTCGCGGGTGAAGACCTGGCCCGGGTGGCGGATCAGGAAGGCGAGCAGCTCGAACGCCTTGGGCTTGATCGGGACGACCTCCCCATCGCGCAGGAGACGATGACCACCGAGATCGGCCTGGATCGGCCCGAGATCGACGACCGCGGGCGGGGCGTCGAGCGCGACGGCCTGGTCGGCGCGCCGGAAGTGCGCCCGGATCCGGGCGGTCAGCTCGCGCAGGCTGAACGGCTTGGTGACGTAGTCGTCGGCGCCCAACTCGAGCCCGACCACCTTGTCGAGCTCGGAATCCTTGGCCGTGAGCATGATGATGGGGACACCCGACTCGGCCCGGATGATCCGGCAGACCTCGATCCCCGACAGCTCGGGGAGCATCAGGTCGAGCAGGACGAGGTCCGGGCGCTCGGCACG
>DAIOXD010000071.1:186-8570 GCA_036758145.1 Candidatus Limnocylindrales bacterium | reverse complement strand
CCATCGTGAGGCTCTCGACGATGACCGGGTTCACCTTGCCGGGCATGATGCTCGATCCCGGCTGGGTCTCGGGGAGGGCCAGTTCGCCGAGACCTGCCCGCGGACCCATCGCCATCAGCCGGATGTCCGAGGCGATCTTCCAGAGACTGAGCGCGATCGTCCGGATCGCCCCGTGCGCCGCGATCGCCGCGTCGAGCGTGGCCTGGGCATGGAAGTGGTTTCCCGTCTCGCGGACCGCGAGGCCGCTGAGCGTGGAGAGCCGGGCGGTCGTCCGGAACGCGTACTCGGGATGGGCGTTGATCCCGGTCCCGACCGCGGTCCCGCCGAGGGGCACCTCGAGCAACTCGGCCTGGGCGGTTCGCGCACGACGGAGCGATTCCTCGACCTGGCCGGCATAGCCACGGAACTCCTGCCCGAGCCGGATCGGCGTCGCGTCCTGGAGATGGGTCCGACCGGTCTTGACGATCGGCCAGAACTCCTGCTCCTTGGCCACGAGCGCCGTGTGCAGTCGCTCGAGCGCGGGCAGCAGCTCCTCTTCGATGGCCATCGCGGCCGACAGCTGGAGCGCCGTCGGGATCGTGTCGTTCGAGCTCTGGCTGCGGTTGACGTCGTCGTTGGGATGGACCTTCCGGTCGCCGCCAAGGCGTCGGGCCGCGATGTGGGCGATGACCTCGTTCATGTTCGTGTTGGTCGAGGTTCCCGAACCGGTCTGGTAGATGTCGATCGGGAACTGCTCGTCGTGATCGCCGTCGGCGACCGATGCCGCCGCGGCGGCGATGGCGTTGGCGACATCGGGATCGATGAGCCCGAGCTCGCCGTTCGTCTCGGCGGCCGCGAGCTTGATGAGTGCCAGCGCGCGCAGGAAGCGATGCGGCATCGGCTGGCCGGAGATCGGGAAGTTGAGCACGGCCCGCTGCGTCGAGGCGCCATACAGCGCGTCGGCGGGGACCTCCATCTCGCCCATCGAGTCGCGTTCGGTTCGCGTCGTCATGTCCGCGGTCTTGGCCATCGGGCCGATTGTAGGCGGAGCGATGCGCCAACGGCCTGGTTCGCGGGACGGCGTCTAGACTCCCCTCGTGGATGCCGCGACCGAGATCCCCGCAGACGTCTTCCGCCGCGTCATGGGCCATTTCGTCACGGGTGTGACGGTCGTCTCGGCGTTCGAGGGTGAGCAGCCGTGCGGCATCACGGTCAATGCCCTGAGCTCGGTCTCGCTCGATCCGCCGCTGGTCATGGTGGCGCTCGACCGGCGCCGGTTCCTCACCCCGATCGTGCGCGCCGCGGGCCGGTACGCGGTCAACGTCCTGTCGGAGGACCAACAGGCGCTGTCCGACTGCTTCGCTGGTGCTCCGGTCGAACCCGGCCGCCGCGACTTCTGTGGCGCGGCATGGCATCCGGGCGAGACCGGCCTTCCGTTGATCGACGATGCGATCGCCACGCTCGAATGCACCGTCGTCCAGACGTTCTCGGCGGGCGACCACGACCTGTTCATCGGCCGGGTCGATGCGCTGGCCAACCAGGAGGAGCATCCGATGCCGCTGCTCTACTACCGGCGCCGCTACCTGCACATCGAGCGCGCCGCAACGTCCGACGTCGAGGGCAAGCCGGAGCGCTAGCATCGTGTCGATGCCCACCATCCGAGCCAACGGTCTCGAGATCGCCTACGAGGTCGTCGGCAAGGGTCCGCCGCTCGTCCTCCTCCACGGCGCCTCGACCTCGTCGCGCTCGAGCTTCGCGGCACAGATCCCCGTGCTGGCCGAGACATTCGAGCTGTACCTGCCGGACGCGCGCGGCCACGGCGGGACACGCTGGGACGCCGCCGATGGGTTCCGCGCCGAATGGCTGGTCGACGATCTCGAGGCGTTCGTGGACGCCCTCGGTCTCCTGTCCTTCCATCTCGCCGGGTATTCGATGGGCGCGATGACCGCGCTCGGCTTCGCTGTTCGTTCACCGGAACGCCTCATGACACTGGTCGTCGTCGGGATCACGACCGAGCGCGAGCCGCGCGCGAGCGTCGGGAAGCGGCTCATGGACCCAGCGCGGATCACCCGCGACGACCCGACGTGGGCCGCCGAGATGACGCGGACCCTCGATCCCGTCCAGGGTTCGGGTGCCTGGCAACGGCTGCTGCCCGCCATCGCCGCGGACATCGAGACGCAGCCGCTTCTCGCACCCGCCGAGCTGCGTTCGATCACGTGCCCGACCCTGGTCGCCTGTGGCGATCGCGATCCGCTCGTGCCGGTCGGCCAGGCGTGGCAGCTCGCCCGCCAGGTCCGCGACGGCCGGCTGTTCGTGGCGCCCGACAGCGGGCACGATGTCCTGACCCGCCGGCCCGTCCTCGCGCTCGAGGCGTTGCGTGGCTTCTATCGATCGACCGCGACCACATCGGAGGTGTCCTCATGACCACGTTGCTCGTCCTTTACCGCCGCCCGGAGGGCGGACTCGACGCTCAGGCGACCTTCGAGCGCCGATACGCCGAGGAGCATTTGCCGCTGGTGGCCAAGACACCTGGCCTACGGGGGACACGCGTGCGGCGGGTCGCGGAGGCGCTCGGCGGCGAGACCGACCTGGTCCTCGTGACATCGATGGAGTTCGCGGATCGCGCTGCGCTCGACGAGGGCCTGGCGTCCGACGCGATGCGGGCGGCGGGACGGAATCTTCGGGAGATCGCCCCCGGACTCGCCACCTTCCTCGTGCTCGAAGACCTTCCGGAAATGGACGCCGCGGCTTCTCCCCGCGTGGATACTGTCTGAACGACAGCCAAGGAGTCCAGGTGACCGAGACCGCGTCGGCCAAGACCTCCACAGCGCTCGTGGGCGTGGCGTTCCCGGCGCCTGCACCGGCCTCCGCCGCGCCGGCGACCTCGCTCGAGGGCGTGGCCCTGTTGACCCTGGATCGGCCCGAGGTGCTCAACGCACTGAACTTCGACCTGCTCGACGAGCTCGCTGACGCGCTCGAAATGCTCGACGGGGATCCAGCCTGTCGGGCCGTGGTCATCACCGGCGCAGGCGACCGGGCGTTCGCAGCCGGCGCCGATATCGGGGAGCTCGCGACCCAGAGCCCGACGTCGCTCGCGGCCGGCGGCCGGTTCGGGGCATGGGACCGGATCGCGGCGGTCGGGCTGCCGATGATCGCCGCCGTTCGTGGCTTCGCGCTGGGCGGTGGCTGCGAGCTCGCGATGGCCTGCGACATGATCGTCGCGGCCGACGACGCCCAGTTCGGCCAGCCCGAGATCCGTATCGGGGTCATGCCGGGAGCCGGCGGCACCCAGCGCCTGACCCGGGCGATCGGCAAGGCCCGGGCGATGGAGCTCATCCTCACCGGCCGGACGATGACCGCCCAGGAGGCCGAGACGCACGGCCTCGTCACGCGCGTCGTCCCCGCCGAGGCGACCGTCGGCGCGGCACTCGAGCTGGCCGCCAGGATCGCCGCGATGCCACCGCTCGCCGTGCGGTCCGCGAAGGCGGCTATCCTCGACGCCGCGGAGCGGAATCTTACCGATGGTCTCGCGCGCGAACGTGCGTCATTCTTCGATCTCTTCGATACCGAGGACCAGGCCGAGGGGATGGCGGCATTCACGCAGAAGCGCCGGCCGACCTGGTCGGGACGCTGACCGAGCGCGCAGCAGGAGGACGCCATGGAGCGAGACCCCGAGGGCGGGACCGACGTCGGGCGCGACTACGAGCGCGAACTCGGTGACGAGCCGCCCGCGGCGATCCGCGACACCGCGCCTGACATCCTGGCACCGATCGACGCGTCCTCCCCGGTCAGCGGCCACAACCCGGCACCCGAGTCGACCTCATCACCGGCCGACGCACCCGAGCAGGACTGGGGCAGCGCGCGCGACCTGATCTATCCCGCGTTCCGTCCGCTCGGCACGCAGGGTCTCGTCATGGATTCGATCGATCGCGACGCCCTGGCCGCCCGCTCCACGCAGAGCCACGCCCAGCCGCTGATCGATGTCGGTCCGGCCGAGCTCCCGGTCGTCTACACGATCAACGCGGGCGCCTACGACATCGTCGTCAACGGCGACCATCTGCTGGCGTGGGGCGTCGAGCCGTCCGAGATCCAGGATGCGGCCCTTCGCAACCTGGCGGCCTGGTCGGCCACGGCGCCGTGGACGGATGAGGTCTCAGGCGAACGCCGGCTGATCAGCTCCGACACCGGGAACGGCTGGGATGCGGCCCGGATCATGCTCCCCGAGGTCATCGCCCATCTCGCTTCCGAGTTGGGGTCGGCAGGTCGCATCCTCGTCGGCCTCCCGGAGCGCCACCTGATGACCGCCGGCTCGCTTCGACCGGACGACCCCGACTTCGCGACGCTCTTCGCCGACTTCATCGTCGAGCACTCGGGCGGCGCCGACGAACCGATCGATCGACGCGTCTTCGAGCTCGTCGACGGCCGGCTGGTCGATTTCGCCGGCGTCTGACCGCGGCGATGAGCCGCGACCCGGCGGCGCCGGCCTACACGACGCTCCGTTACGAGGTCGCCGAGGCGATCGCGACGATCACCTTCGACCGACCGGAGGCGCTCAACGCGCTGACGGTGCCGATGAAGACCGAATTGCTCGCCGCGTTCCGGGCGATCGCCCGGGATCGGGCTGTCCGGGCCGTCGTGCTGACCGGCGCCGGCCGGGCGTTCTGTGCCGGCCAGGACCTCAAGGAACGCCTCGAACCTGGTGCCGCGCCCCTCGAGGTCGAGGTCCGCGAGCGCTACAACCCGGTCATCGCCGCGATGCGCGGGCTGGACCGGCCGATCGTCGGGGCGATCAACGGGGTGGCCGCCGGGGCCGGGGCATCCCTGGCGTTCGCGTGCGACATCCGGCTGGCCGCCGAAGGCGCGAGCTTCATCCTCGCCTTCGCGCGGATCGGGCTGGTCCCGGACAGCGGGGCGACGTGGTTCCTGCCACGGCTGGTCGGGCCGGCCAAGGCCGCGGAGCTCGCGCTGCTCGGCGACTCGCTGTCCGCGGCCGATGCGGAGCGGTTCGGTCTCGTCGCGCGGGTCGTGCCGGCCGATGCCCTGGCGACTGAGGCGCGGGCCGTGGCGGCACGGTTGGCCGCGCTTGCGCCCCGGGCATTGGCCCTCACCAAGCGGGCGCTCGAGCGGGGCTGGTCCGTCGACCTCGACGCCGCGCTCGAGGACGAGGCGTACCGGCAGGGGATCGCCGGGGCTACGAAGGATCACGCCGAGGGCCTCGCCGCGTTCATCGAGAAGCGGCCACCTCGGTTCACCGGGGAGTAGCCGCCGCGCGATCTCCGGCCCGAAACGGGGCCTCCCGCCAGCCTTGACGCATCCACGCCACGGCCGTAGGCTCACTCCTAACAAGCGTTAGTTAGGGGGACAGGATGGTCGAGACCACCCGTCGCCAGGAGATCGAGGACGCGGCCAGCGCCCTCTTCCACAAACAGGGGTACTCGGGCACGAGCGTCCGCGATATCGCCCGAGCCGTCGACATCCAGGGCGCCAGCCTGTACGCGCACGTGGCATCGAAGCAGGAAGTCCTGTGGTCGATCGTCGAGCGGATGGCGGCCCGGTTCGAAGCCGCGGCCGACGCCGTCGAAGCGGCCGATCCCGGGGCCGCCGCCTTCGGTCCGGGCGTCCAGCTGATCTCGCTCGTCCGCGCGCACGTTGGCGTCGTGACCGATGACATCGAGCGCGCAAGCGTCTTCGTCCACGAGTGGCGCGCCCTCGATCACGGCCGGCGCGACGACATCGCCCGTCGCCGCGACGCCTATGAAGCACGCTTCCGCGCCGCCATCGAACACGGCGTCGAGACGGGGGTGTTCGAGCCCGTCGACCCGGCGGTGACGGCCGCGTACATCCTGTCTGCGCTCAACGGGCTTGTCGGTTGGTATCGACGCGGCGGTCGGCTGCCCGCGCGAACCATCGGCGAGGCCTACGCCGACCTCTCGTTGCGCGCCGTCCAGGCGACTGGAGTCCGACCATGACCGATCCGCTCGCGCTCGAACCCATCCTCGGTCCACTCGAACGCGGCAGGCCCGCCTTCAACGAGGACCTGCCGCACGACGAGCGATATGCGCTGTTCGAGGCCCACGTCGAGTCGGGCCTCAAGGTCGAAGCCACCGACTGGATGCCCGACGAATACCGGACCGCCGTCCTGCGCTTCGTCGAGATGCACGCCAACAGCGAGCTGATGGGCGTCCTCCCCGAGCGCGAGTGGCTGATGCGCGCCCCGACGCTCCGCCGCAAGCTCGCGCTGACCGCCAAGGTCCAGGACGAGGTCGGGCACGCCCAGCTCCTCTACCGCGTCGCGGAGGATCTGGGCAAGCCCCGCGAGGCGATGTTCGACGACCTGCTCGCCGGGAAGACCAAGTTCCATAACGTCTTCCACTACCCGACCGTCGGCTGGGCCGATGTCGGGATGATCGCGTGGTTGGTGGACGCGGCAGCCATCGTGGCCCAGCAGGCCCTCCGCGACTCGTCGTACGCGCCATATGCCCGGACGATGCGCAAGATCTGCTGGGAGGAATCGGTCCACATCATGCATGGCCGGGATGTCGTCGTGACCATGGTCACCGGGTCCCCCATGCAGCGCGCCGCGATCCAGGATGCGCTCGATCGGTGGTGGGGGCCCCTCATGCAGATGCACGGTCCGCGCTCGCCGCGCGAGAAGGATCGCGATATCCACTGGCGGATCAAGGCCAAGACCTCCGAGGAGCTCCGCCAGGAGTTCCTGACCATCT
Source organism: Candidatus Limnocylindrales bacterium (assembly GCA_036758145.1). Taxonomy (GTDB): domain Bacteria; phylum Chloroflexota; class Limnocylindria; order Limnocylindrales; family CSP1-4; genus SPCO01. Next base: position 1,866 of record DAIOXD010000071.1, on the reverse strand, counting down.
ATGTGCCGCGGATCCGCGAGCTCGGGCTGGTCATCCCGGACCCGGACCTGGCCTACGACGAGACGGCCGGGGAGTGGCGTTATGCCGAGCCGGACTGGGACGAACTGCGGACGGTCGTGACCAACCACGGCCCGATGTCGCAGTCGCGGCTCGAGTTCCGCCGTCTCGCCCGCGAGGAGACGCGCTGGGTCCGCGAGTCGATCCTGGGCGTCGCGCGAGCGGCATGAGCGCCGAATCCACGAGCCCCGAGGCGACGGCCGGCCCCGAGCTCGAAGCCTGGGAGGTCTTCCGCCAGGAGAAGGACGGCGACCCGATGCGCCACGGCGGGAGCGTCATGGCGCCCGACCCCGAACTGGCCGTCCACTACGCCCGCGAGATGTATGGCCGGCGACAGGAGAGCGTCCGGCTGTGGGTCGTGCGCCGAGGGGACATCCTCGATCTCGACGACGCCGACCTGCTCCAGCCGCCGCTCGATCGCTCGTTCAAGAAGCCGGGCGGCTACGTCATGCGCGACAAGCTGGCGGCCGCGCGGGCACAGAGCGGGCAATCGAAGCCGAAGGCGCGCTCCGGATGAGCCGGGCGATGACCGTCCCGGCCCGAGGCGCCGGGGGGTGGCAGTCCCCACCAGCGAGGCGAATGCGATCCGAGCGCCGTGTCGACGGCCCTGGACGTCCAAACGGCGCTTGGCAGCCCCCGACCAGCATCGAAGGACCGATCGAACTCGCCGCGTCGCCGTTTCGGCACTTCGATGGTGACTCCCAGGCACGGAGCGCGGACGAGGGGTCCGGCCGAATGAGTCCGGCGGTCGCACGACCATGACTGCCACGGCCGCGCCGTCGACGACTGCCCTCGCCGAGCTGCTCCGCTCGATGGCCGATGACGAGTTCGTCATCGGGTTCTCCGATTCGGAATGGACCGGGATCGCGCCGCTCCTCGAGGAGGACGTCGCGATGAGTTCGCTCGCCCAGGACGAGCTGGGTCATGCCGCGGCGCTCTACGGATTGCTCGGTGAACTGACCGGCACCGACCCCGACGCCCTTGCCTACGACCGCGAACCCGGGGCATATCGCCACTGCCGACTGCTCGACCATGGCCGGGGTGACTGGGCGATGACGATGGCCCGCCGCTTCCTCTATGACAGCGGCGATGTCATCCGGCTCGAGGCACTGGCGGAGAGTTCGTGGTCACCGCTCGCCGATCTCGTCGGGAAGCTCGTCCGCGAGGAGCGCTACCACCGCATGCACGCCGGGGCATGGCTCGATCGGCTGGCACGGGCCGATGGCGAGCCGCGCGACCGCCTCCTCGCGGCACTCGCCGAGCTCGCGCCCGACGCGGCGACGGTCTTTACGCCACTCCCCGATGAAGCGGCACTCCTCGAGGCCGGGATCCTCGACGCGCCCATGACCGAGCTCGAGGCACGCTGGCGAGCCTCGATCGCGTCGACGTTCGCCGACCTCGACCTGCCGATGCCGCCGCCCGCCCGCGATCCGGAACGCGGCCGGCTCGACCACGGCGACGCGTTCCGCTGGCTGTGGGGCGAGTTCACCTCGGTGCGTCGAGCCGATCCAGGGGCGACCTGGTGAGCGAGGCAGGCGTCCAGATCGGCGTGGCGCGCGCCCGGGCGGGCGTCGTGGTCGGCAGCGGTCTCCGGCCGGATGATCACGCCGCGCGGAGCAGCGC
>DAIOXD010000071.1:0-176 GCA_036758145.1 Candidatus Limnocylindrales bacterium | reverse complement strand
ACGCCCGCGCACGCCTCGGTCGACGAAGCCACCATTCGGACGGCACTCGGCGAGGTCATGGATCCCGAACTGCCGATGCTCTCCGTGGTCGATCTCGGCATCGTCCATCGTGTCGACGTGACGCCCGACCACGGCCCCATCCGCGTCGAGATCCTGCCGACCTTCGTCGGCTGCCC
>DAIOXD010000070.1:4216-8584 GCA_036758145.1 Candidatus Limnocylindrales bacterium | reverse complement strand
CCGCCGCCGGCTGCTGGCGGGGATGGGCATCGCGGCCCTGGTGACGGTCCTCGCCTCGGTCTCGTTCGCCGCGGTCGCCGTCGCGAACGACATCGCGCTGCGCGACACCCCGGTCGAGGCGTCACGGTTCGGCCCGACGACCGGAGCCGGCCAGCCGCCGTTCTGCGGCGAGTCCATCACGGCCGGCCCGACCGCGCGTCTCGAGCTGGAGATGACGGCGTCGGTTGACCTGCGCTCGGTCGGATCGGTCGAGTTGACCGGGTTGCGCGCCCATGACGATTTCCGCTGGCTGGCGTACGTCGCCACGGAGAGCCAGCTCGGCCAGTACGGCGCGGCGAGGGTCCGCGGCAGCGCCTGGGCCACCTCGCCTGGCACCGATTGGGAGGCCGCGGATCCATCGACCGTGGCGGCCGACACCATCGACGTCCAGGCGCTCGCGATCGCGCTCTCGTCCGACCTGCGAGCGACCGCCGAGGACCGGGGGGTCGAGGTCATCGAGGGGGCGCGGGCGCGCCGCTGCCGCGTGGCGGTCGATGGCCGGATCTTCGCCGCGGCCTTCCCGGAATCGACCTGGCTGGTCGGCGCGGCCGACCTCCACCGCTGGCGCGGCCAGCTCGACTACTGGGTCTTCCTCGACGGCCAGCTCGGCCAGGTGGCGGGGAGTGCCAATGGCGAGGCGGCCCAGATCGTCCCGGCGGCCCTCAACGGCACGATCGACGTCCGGCTCACCGCCACGGAACGCGGCCGCGACACCGTCATCTATCCTCCGACTCCATGACCATCGATGACGAACGCGGGCGATACGCCTCCAAGCGCGACCGGCTGGCCCGACTGACCCGTCTCGTGTCGATCCTCCAGGGCCACCCCGAGGGGATCCGGACGGGGGAGATCGCGGCCCGGGTGGGGATGTCGGTGCGGACCGTCTACCGCGACCTGACCGCGCTCCAGGCCGAGCTCCGGCTGCCCGTCTGGGGCGAGGACGGCGTCTGGGGGATCGACTCGGACAAGGCCTTCCTGCCGCCGCTCAAGCTGACCCAGCAGGAGGCGATGGCCGTCGTCCTTTCGGCGCGGCTGATGGTGCGTTACGCCGACAAGTACGACCCGGACCTCGCCGCCGCCTTCGAGAAGCTCGAGCGCGGCCTCCCGCCACCGCTCGCCGAGCACGTGGAGCGCACCCTCGACGGCCTCTCTAAGGCGCCTCGCGACGAACGGTTCAGCGCCAACGTGCGGCTGCTGACCAAGGCCTGGGCGGAACGGCGGGTCGTCGCCATCGACTACGCCCCGGCGCATCTGGAGGGTGGCGCGACCCCGCGACGCGCGACCGTCCGGCCCTACCTGCTCGAACCGTCGCTCCAAACCCACGCGCTCTACCTGATCGGTTTCGACGAGGGACGCGGCGCCATCCGGACATTCAAGATCGAGCGAATCGGGGCCGCCGCCCTCACGCCCCGGACCTTCGAGCCGCCCGACCCGGCGGCGACCACGTCCGCCCTGCGCGCGGCCTGGGACATCATCGCCGACCAGCCGCCGGTGGACGTCGAGCTCCGCTTCGTGCCCAAGGTCGCCGGTCGGGTCCTCGAGGCGACGTGGCACCCGACCCAGACCGTCGCGACCGAGCCCGACGGTTCGCTGAGCTGGCGCGCGACCGTTTCGGGGACGATCGAGATCCGCCTGTGGATCCTGTCCTGGGGCGACGATGTCGAGGTCGTCTCGCCCACCGCCCTGCGCGACGACGTGGCCGACACGCTTCGGCGAGCCGCCGCCCGGTACGCCTGATGCGACGCCAACCGTTCGCCGCGGTCAACCTCATCAGCGATCCCGTCCACGGCTACATCGAGCTGACCAAGCGCCTGTCACCGGACGAGGCGGCTGCGGCCGGCCTGCGCGACGAGGACGTCGCGGAGGAGGACCTCCTCGACAGCGCCTGGCTCCAGCGCCTGCGCCGGATCAGCCAGCTCCAGAGCGCCCGCTGGGTCTTCCCGACCGCCGAGCACTCCCGCTTCACGCACGGCCTTGGCGTGATGCACGAGGCGGGCCTGTGGGCACGCTCGCTCTACCCGAGCCTGCGCTCGACGCTGGCCGGCGCCGGACGGCCCATCCCATCGGAGGGGCTCGTCGTCGAGGCGATGCGGATGGCCGGCCTGCTCCACGACGTCGGCCATGGACCGTTCGCGCACTTCTTCGATGAGCACGTCCTGTCCGCCTTCGAGGCGCCGGCCGATCCCCGCCGGCCGGCCGGCAAGCGGCTGACCCACGAGGACCTGTCGGGGCGGATCATCGAGGACGAGCTCGGGCCGTTGCTGCGCGGCCTGCGCCGTGCGCCGGGGGCCGTCGCCGAGCGCGATGCCTTCGCCGACGGCGAGTCGATCGATCCGGCCTGGGTCTCCTTCCTGATCTCGAAGCCGGCGCTCGTGGACCGGGCGATGCCCGACTGGGTGCGCTGGCTCCAGCCCCTCCTGTCCGGCGTCTTCACCGTCGACAACCTCGATTACGTGCGACGCGACGCGTACCTCACCGGTGTCGCGGTCGGGCCCGTCGATGTCGAGCGGCTGCGTCGCTACGCGTTCATCTCGGAGCGGGGCCTGACGCTGTTCGAGCCAGGCTTGCCGGCGCTCGAGATGTTCCTGACCTCGCGGCGGTTCATGTACCAGCAGGTCTACTTCCACCGGACGGTCCGCGCGATCGACCTCGATCTTGGCGAGGTCTTCGCGCCTTCGATCCGGGCGATCTTCGGCGAGGGATCGCCGGCGGAACGGCTGGGCGCCTACGCCGACCTCGATGAGTACGGGCTCCTCCACCAGGCGGCCCGGTGGGCGCGCGGCGAGGCGGTCGTCGCCGACCCGACGCCCGGCGACGGCACCGTGACGGGACCGGTCGGCGACGCCTGGCGGGCCATCCTGTTGCGGCGCCCGACATGGCGGTCCGAGGCCGAGATCCGGGCCGAGTACGAAGCGGGCGGTCGGCCCGAGGCGCTCATCGCGTCCCTCGGCGTGGCGGAACCCGGCCGGGTCGCGATCGACCTCGCCGAGGTGGATGCCCGTCCAGACGCGACGTCGACCGACGGCCTGCTGGCACTAGAGACGCGCGATGGCGGCAGCGCGTCGCTCTCCTCGGCGCTGGCATCGATCCCGGCCTATTGGCTGATCGGGCGGCGCTACCGCCGGCGATAGGCCGGGTCTAGGGGATCGGACTCGCCGCCACCGGCCGGGGCGACGACTTGGGCCGGGGCGACGGGTTTGGGCCGGGGCGGGAAGACCAGCAGCGGATCGACCCTGGCGATCTCGGCACCCGGCAGCTTCATCCGTCGGACGATGGCCGGATCGAGGGGGAACCGGGCCGGTTCGAACGGGCTGAACAGGCCGTAATGGAGATGGCAGCCCGTGGCGTGCCCGGTCCGACCCTCGTACCCGAGCAGGTCGCCCGCCCGGACGGTCTGACCCACCTGCACGACGATCTTCCCGAAATGCGCGTACATGCTCCGGTAGCCGTTCCCGTCATCGATCACGACGACGATCGGCAGGGTGGTCCACAGCTGCTTCGCGTCCAGCCTCGCGTAGTAGGCACCCAGGTCACCGACCCAGCCGAGGAAGTCGTCGAAATGCCGGCCGGCAGTGAGGACGGTGCCGTCGTGGGCGGCCACGACCCGGTCGCCACAGAAGGTCGCGAGGTCGACGCCGTCGTGGACGGGTATGCCATCGACGATCCACTCGCCCCAGGGCGTAGGGCCGAACGGGAGCGTGAGGCGGCCGTGGGGCAGTGGCCATCGATAGCCCGTCAGCCCGGCTAGTGGTGGCGCGCCACCCGGCAGGGCACGGCTCGCGTCGACGATGGTCGGCAATGGGCGCGAATCGCCCGCGAGGCTCGGCGTGACAGGGGTCGGGGGTCGCGTTCCGGCGGCGCCCGCGACCATCCCGATCGGCGCGACCGTCCCCGGCGGGACGAGACTCCCGGCGACGACCGTGCCGATCAGCGTGAGCGCGACGACCCCGAGGGTGATGGACGCGAACAGGCGCAGGCGTCGCCGCCCGCGAAGGTGTTGGGGCACCGGCGATGTATAGCACCGGCCCGGCCGCCGCGCTGGACGGCTGCGACGGCGCGCAAAACAATGGTTGCATCGTCGGGGCGTTATGCGTAAGGATTGCAGTCATGCACCGCCATACCTTCTCGGACGAGTCCAAGAAGAAGCTCTGGCGGCCCTGCCGGGAGGCACGGGCCCTGGGGCTCTGACGGCGCGCGAGCGATCACCGACAGGAGCCTCCGGGCGCGGAGGCTCCAGGGCCGCGGACACCAATGGTGACCGCGGCTTTTTGATTCGCCCTCGGGCGATCGCCTCCCTCCGGCGACTCCTCGAAGAACGAGGAGGAACGA
>DAIOXD010000070.1:0-4206 GCA_036758145.1 Candidatus Limnocylindrales bacterium | reverse complement strand
GGAGGCACGGGCCCTGGGGCTCTGACGGCGCGTCCGACACGCCGATCCGGGGCCTCCAGGGAACGGAGGCTCCAGGGGCCGCGGCACCACGACGGTGACCGCGGTCTTTTCTTGCCCTGCACCTCCGACTGGCGACCCCTCCACCTGACGATGGAAGGGATCACGACATGGATACGATGCTCATCCTCGGCGATGGCGGGCTCGGACGAGCCATCGAAGCCGCCGCGCTCGAGCGGCGGAGGGACGGTGTCGGAAGCGGCGACGTTCGAGTCGTCGGGCGGCCGACCGTGGGCCGTCACGAGCCACGCGACCTGGCGGGAGAGGGCGTGGTCGTCGAGGCCTCGCAGGCCGACTCGGTCGTCCCCAATCTCGCGTCCGCGCTCGAGGCCGGCCGCCGCTGCTTCATCATCGCCACGACCGGCTGGGGGTCGGATCGTCCGCGCGTCGAGGCACTGCTGCTCGAATACGGCGCGTCCGGTGTAGCGTCCTCCAACTTCAGCCTCGGTGCGGTCCTCTTCGGCCGGCTCGTCGACGCCGCGGTCGGACTCTTCGGCGCGCTCGAGGCCTTCGATCCGTACCTCCTCGAATGGCACCGCCGCTCGAAGCGCGACCGACCGTCCGGCACGGCGGCGGACCTGGCCCGGCGGATCGCCGCCGCCCATCCGCGACTCGCGACTGCCGGGGACCTCGAGGTCGTCTCGATCCGCGCCGGCGCGTCACCCGGGATGCACCTCGTCGGCTTCGATTCCGCGGGCGAGACCGTCGAACTTCGACTGACCTCCCGGGATCGATCGGCGTACGCGGCCGGGATCCTCGCAGCCGCCGACTGGCTCGGCCGCGTCCCCCGCGTGCCCGGACTCCATCCATTCGAACCCATCGTCGACGAGCTCATCGCTCGTGCGGCCGTCGCTGCCTGAAAGGAGCCTCCGATGCCTCGATCCATCGACCCGACCGCCACCGGGCGGACCGTCCCGGCCACGCGCCCGATGCTGCGCGGCGCCTTCACCGCCCTTGTCACCCCCTTCACCGCCGACGGCGCCCTCGACGAGGTCGCCTTTCGTCGCCTCGTCCGCTGGCAGATCCTGGCCGGGATCGGCGGGCTGGTTCCGTGCGGCACCACGGGCGAGTCCCCCACCCTCTCCAAGGACGAGCGCGAGCGGCTCATCGCCGCCACCGTCGAGGTCGCCGCCGAACGGCCGTCACGGGCTCGCGTCCGCATCGTCGCCGGGACCGGCACGAACGACACAGCCGCGACGATCCGGGCGACCCGCCGGGCGGCCGAGCTTGGCGCCGATGCGGCACTCGTCGTGGCGCCCTACTACAACCGACCGGACAGCCGGATGCTCGAGGCGCATTTCCGGGCCATCGCCGACGAGGGCGACCTGCCCATCGTCGTCTACAACGTCCCGTCGCGGACGGGCGCCAACGTGGACGCCGACACCTTCCTTCGGCTGGCCGAGCACCCGCGGGTCGTGGCGATCAAGGAGGCCAGTGGCAACCTCGACCAGATCGCGCTGATCTGCCGCGACCGGCCGCGCGATGTCGCGGTCCTCGCCGGCGACGATGCCTGGACGCTGCCGATCCTCGCCCTCGGCGGCGATGGCGTCGTCTCTGTGGCGTCGAACGAGATCCCGGGCGAGCTGGTCGCGCTCTGCGCGGCTGCCCTGGCCGGCGATTGGGAGACGGCCCGGCGCGTGCACGACCGCTGGCTTCCGCTCTTCCTCGCGAACTTCCGAGGTGGCCCGAACCCTGTCCCGGCGAAAGCGGCGCTGGCCCTCATGGGCCTGCTCGGATCGGACATGGTCCGGGCACCGCTGCTCCCCCTCGCTCCGGACGGGCTGGCCGCGATGGCAGCGACGCTGCGCCGGCTTGGTCTCGTCGAGTCGGCCGGCGGCAGGATCTCGGCCGGATCGATCGCTTCGACCGAGGAGGCGGTCGCATGAGTGCCGAGACCATGCCGGCCCCCGGCGCGGCCGGTGTCCGTCCCGGCTTCATCCTCGACGATCTCGAGGCGGGCCGAGTCCGCGCGGCCGAACCCGACCCGGACGCCCCCGCCGGTTGGCGGGTCCGGCCCGAGGTGAAGGCCGCCATCCTCGACTGCTTCCTCGATCGGACGACGGCCGACTGGAGCGCAGGGCCGCTCACCTTTCGCGACCGGACCGCCGTCCCGCCGCGGGACGACCTGGCCGGCGGTCCGTGGCGGATCGTGCCGGGCGGGACCGCCATCCGTCGTGGCGCGCATCTCGGTGACGGGGTGGTCGTCATGCCGCCGTCGTACGTCAACGTCGGCGCCTGGATCGGACCCGGGACGATGGTCGATTCGCACGTGCTCGTCGGGTCCTGCGCCCAGATCGGGGCGCGCGTCCATCTCGCGGCCGGCGTGACCATCGGTGGCGTCCTCGAGCCGCCCGGGGCCCGTCCGGTCATCGTCGAGGACGACGCCTTCGTCGGGGCGGGCAGCGCGCTCCTTGAGGGCGTGCTGGTCGGACGCGGTGCGGTCATCGGGGCTGGTGTCACGCTCACCGGGACGTCGCGGCTGTACGACCTCGTCCGTGGCCGGATCCTGGAGGGGACCGCCGGTGCGCCCCTCGCCGTCCCGCCGGATGCGGTCGTCATCCCGGGATCGCGCGCCATCAATGGCCAGTTCGCCCGCCAACACGGGCTCTCGGTCTCGGTGGCCCTGCTGGTCAAGGTTCGCGACGCCGGTACCTCGGCCCGGGTCGCGCTCGAGGAGGCGCTCCGATGAGCCTCGAGATCGTGCCCGGGCCGCGCCGGGGCCGGCCGGCGAACCGCAACGAGATCCATCGGGCCGGACGGCTCGGTGGCATCACTCCACAGGTCCTGGCCGAGCGGTTCGGCACGCCGGTCTACGTCTACGATCTCGAGGTCGTCGAGCGCCAGGTGTCCGCCCTCCGGGCCGTCCTCCCGCCGGCCGTCGAGCTCGCCTACGCGGTCAAGGCCAACCCGGCACTCGCCGTCGTCGAATACCTGGGACGGCTCGGATTGGGCGCCGATGTGGCGTCGAGCGGCGAGCTCGCGACGGCACGCCGCGCCGGGATCGCCGGCGATCGGGTCGTCATGACCGGACCGGGCAAGCGCGACGACGAGCTGCGGGCTGCCGTCGCGGCGGGCGTCCGGGCGGTCACGGTCGAGTCGCCGGGCGAACTCGGCCGCCTCGAGGCGATCGCCGCGGAGGGCGGGCGAGTCCAGCCGGTCCTGTTGCGGGCCGCAGTCTCCGAGCGCGCCAGGCTGGAGCGCGTCCGGCTGGTCGGCGATGACGGTGCCGGCAAGTTCGGGATGGACGCCACGGATCTCGTGACGGCTGCGGCGAGGGCAGTCGCCTCGCCGCACCTCGAGTTCCTCGGCCTGCATGCGTTCGGGGCATCCAACGTCCTCGACGCTGGCACGCTCATCGAGCACATCGCCACTACGGTCCGCGCGGCACGCCGGTTGGCGCTCGCGGTCGGAACGACGCTCCGGCTGGTCGACGCCGGCGGTGGCCTCGGGATCCCGTACGAGCCGCACGAGGGTTCGCTCGACCTCGCCCGGCTCGGCGCCGCGCTCCGCGAGATCACGCGGGATTGGTCGGACGACCCGCTGTTGCGGGATGCCCGGCTCCTGCTCGAGCCTGGGCGATTCCTCGTCGGGCCGGCCGGCGCGTACCTGTCACGGGTCGTCGATCGCAAGGCTGTCGGGGGCTCGATCGTGGTCATCCTCGACGGCGGCGTGCATCACGTCCTCCGCCCGGCGCTCGTCGGCCAGGAGCATCGCGTTCGGGCCTTCCCGGGTGGCGGCGAGCGGCTCGGCGGTGAAGGTGACGGCGGCCGGATGGTGCCGGTCACCGTGGCCGGCCCGCTCTGTTCGGGTCTCGACGTCTTCAGCCAGACCGCCGTCATGACCCCGCCGGACGTGGGCGACCTCGTAGCCGTTCTGGACGTCGGGGCGTACGGCTTTACCGAATCGATGCCGCTCTTCCTCTCGCATCCGATCCCGGCCGAGGTGGCGATCCGCGCCGGTCGTGCCGAACTGATCCGGCCGCGGCAGGACCCCAGTGAGTGGCTCGACCGCCAGATCATGCCCGCCTGGTAGGGGTCGGTATCGAGTTCTTCATCGTTCGCGCCACTGCGTCGTCACCTGTGCCCCGTACGTTACGGAGGAACGGGGCGGTCGGGGCGTATGGAGGTTGGCACGTGACGCTCGCGATCC
>DAIOXD010000069.1:0-8655 GCA_036758145.1 Candidatus Limnocylindrales bacterium | reverse complement strand
ATCGTGCTCAACAGCCGCCGCGAGATCGGACCCGCGATCGCCTGGTATTCCGTGCTTGCGGCGCTCTACTCCAAGGGGTCCTGGCCCGCGCTGGCCACGTCGCTCGAGCTCGCCAAGCGCGGCAACGGTTCGCTCATGGTCCTGCTCGCCGACCCGTATCGCGGCCGCAACGCCGACGGCTCGTATTCCAACCAGCAGGACGCCTATACCGCCAACACGTGCCTGGATTTCGCGGCTCCGACCGACATCGCGACCTACACCGCCTGGGCCACGAAGCTGAAGGCCAGCGCGCCGCATTTCGCCCAGATGATCGCCTACAACGACCTGCCCTGTGCCTTCTGGCCGGTGCCCGCCGAGCGGACGCCGGGCGCCGTCAAGGCGGCCGGAGCGGCCCCGATCGTGATCGTCGGCTCGACCGGTGACCCGGCTACGCCGTATCCGTGGGCGGTCGCCCTGTCCAAGGAGCTCGACTCCGGGGTGCTCGTCACCCGCACCGGCGAGGGGCACACCGGCTACGCGGTCAGCTCGTGCGTGCGAAAAGCGGTCGACGCCTACCTGCTCGACCTGACGGCCCCGAAGGCCGGCCTCACCTGCAAATAGCGACGATCACGTGACGGCGACCTCGTGGGCCTCGCCGTCCACGATGCGCCAGGCCCGGAGGCTGGGCGCGCCGCTCGCCTGGTCGGCCTCCGCCTCGCTGAGCGAGACGAGCACATAGAGCGCGTCGGGATAGAAGGCCAGCGCGAGATCCGTCGGGGATGGCACGGCGGGCGTGTGGGTGTGGGAATGGACGATCCCCCAGAAGACCTCGTCGGCGTCGTCGGTCGCTACCGTCAGGCGGTAGAGGTCGGCCGGGTCGATCTCGTAGCGATAGGGCGAGGCGGCCTTGTTGTGGACCGGCTCGTAGCGCAGGGCCTGCCCGCCGGCGGCCGCCGGAGCGTCGCCGATGATCAGGCCACATGATTCGTTCGGGTCCTCGACGCGGGCCTGCGCGACGATCGCCTCGCGCAGCGCGGTCGGGATGGTGGCCGTGGCCGGCCGCGGGTGGTCGGTCACCACCAGTTGACGCCGCCCTCGAGCGCCTCCTCCATCTCGTCGAGGTTCGTCGAGAACGTGCCAGCCGACAGGTATTTCCAGCCGCCGTCGGGGAGGAGCGCCACGATCGTCCCCGAGTCCATCTCGGCGGCGACGCGGGCGGCAGCGACCATCACGGCCCCGCACGACGGCCCGGCGAAGATCCCCTCGCGGAAGACGAGTTCGCGCAGCGCGGCGATCGCGTCCCGGTTCGAGACGAGGTACTTCATGTCGATGAGCGACGGATCGAGGATCTCGGGGATGAACCCGTCGTCGAGTGAGCGCAGGCCCTGCACGAGCTCGCCCGGGAGCGGTTCCGCGGCCACGATCCGGACGCCCGGCGCCTGTTCGCGCAGGTAGCGCGAGACGCCCATCAGCGTCCCGCCCGTCCCGAGCCCGGCCACGAAGACGTCGATCTCGGGGCAATCGGCCAGGATCTCGGGCCCGGTGGTCTCGTAGTGCGCCCGTGGGTTGGCCGGGTTGCCGTACTGGTAGGGCATGACGAAGCGCTCGTCCTTGCTGACGAGGTGCTTGGCCAGCGCGATGGCGCCGTTGGACCCGAGCGCCCCTGGCGAGTCGATCACCTCCGCGCCGAACAGGGCCGCCATCTGGCGCCGCTCGTTGGTGATGTTGTCGGGCATGACCAGCGCGACGCGATAGCCCTTCCGCCGCCCGATCATCGCCAGCGCGATGCCGGTGTTGCCCGAGGTGGGCTCGAGGATGATCGAATCCTCATGGAGCCGACCCTGCGCCTCGAGGTCGTCGATCAGGTACTTCGCGACGCGGTCCTTGACCGAGCCGGTCGGGTTGACCATCTCGAGCTTGGCGAAGATGCGCACGTTCGGGTTGGGCGACATGCGCGGGACCTCGACCAGCGGGGTGTGGCCGATCGCCTCGAGGATGTCGCCGTATCGCCCGCCGTGCGGGACGAGCGCCTCGTGCGCGTGCTGGTGTTCGGCCTCGTGCAGCCGCCTGGGGACGGCCATGGCTCAGCCCCCGGCCATCGCCGGGAGGAGGCGAACCTCATCGGCCGGGGCGACCGGAGTATCGAGGCCGGCCAGGTAGCGCACGTCCTGGCCGTTGACGTAGACGTTGACGAAGCGGTTCAGGTCGCCCTCATCGGTCAGCAACTGCGAGCCCAGCGACGGATGTTTCGCCACGAGCTCGTCGACCACCGCTCGGATCGAGCCGCCCTCGAGCTGGAGCGACTTGACCCCGCCCACGTTGGCGCGCAGGACGGCCGGGATGAAGACCGTGCTCATGCCCGGGCGTCCGGCGAGACCTTGCCGGCGAGGCCGGTCATGGTCATCAGGAACGGCGCCTCGACGTTGACGCCATCGACCTGCAGCGGCCGGCCCTCGGCGCGCGCCTGGACGGCGGCATCGGAGCAGACCGGGCAGTTCGGGTCGCGGCGCAGCTTGAGCTCGGTGAACTCGGTCTCGAGGGCATCGAACAGGAGCAGGCGCCCGGCGAGGGTGTTCCCGATCCCGAGCATGACCTTGAGCGCCTCGTTCGCCTGGAGCATCCCAAGGATGCCGGGGACGACGCCGAGGACGCCGGCGACGGAGCAGCCGGGCGCGAGCTCGGGCGGCGGCGGCGTCGGGTAGAGGCAGCGATAGCACGGCCCCTCGAAGGGCACGAACGTCGTCAGCTGGCCCTCGAACCGGAAGACGCTGGCATGGACGACCGGGATCCCGGCCGCGACCGCGGCATCGTTGAGGATGTAGCGGGTCTCGAACGTGTCGGTCCCGTCGAGGATGACGTCGTAGCCGGCGATGATCCGCTCGACGTTCGAGGCGACGAGCATCTCCTCGTGGGCGACGACATTGATCTCGGGGTTGAGCGCGTTGATCGACTTCCGGGCCGATTCGACCTTGCGCTCCCCGACCCGGTCGGTGGTGTGGAGGATCTGGCGCTGGAGGTTGCTGACGTCGACGATGTCGAAGTCGACGATCCCGATGGTCCCGACACCCGCCGCGGCGAGATAGAGTGCCGCCGGCGAGCCGAGCCCGCCCGCGCCGATCAGCAACGCCTTCGACCCGAGCAGCCGCGCCTGGCCTTCCGCGCCGACCTCGGGGATCAGCAGGTGCCGGCTGTAGCGCTGCTTCTGCTCGGCGGTCAGGACGACCGGCGTCTCGAAGTCGAGCCCCGCGCCCTTCCAGCCCTGGAAGCCGCTCGACATCGAGGCGACGTCGGTGTAGCCCATGTCGGCGAGGGTCTGCGCCGCGAAAAGCGAACGGACGCCGCCGGCGCAATAGAGGATCACCGGGGCGTCACGGTCGGGCGCGACCCCCTCGATCTGCTGCTCGATGTAGGACTTGGAGACATGCTGGGCGCCGGGCAAGTGGCCCTGCTCCCACTCGGAGTCCTCGCGGACGTCGACGATCGTGGCCGCGCCCGCGGGGAGGGCGTCGACCTCCTGCGGGCTGACTTCTCTGATCTGGGCGCGGGCCTCGCGAAGGAGGTCCGCATAGGACTTCGGCATGGCTGGATGGGCTCCGATGGTCGACGGGCTGGCGCCGGTTGGTGCCAGGGCGGTGAGGGACGAGTCGCGGGTGGTCCGCGGGTTCGACGAGCGAGCCGGCGTCAGGCCGGCGGCCGACACCTGCAGCGGCGTTCGATCCGGGTGAGGCTGCTGGTCATGCGCCGGCCTCGGCCGGGCTCGGCGTCGTGTTGGTCGGGTCGCCCGCGCCCAGGTCGCCGAGGACGTGCTGGAGGCTATCGTGGCTGAGCATCGCGCACTTGAGGCGGGCCGGGCTGATCTCGATGCCGAGCAGGTCGAGCAGGTCGTCCGCGCGGAAGGCGGCGACCTCCGCGACGGGCTTGCCCTTGATCTCGTCGGTCAGGAGCGAGGCGCTGGCCTGGCTGATCGCACAGCCGCGGCCGGTGAACGCGACGCGGTCGACGACGCCGTCGGTGACACCGAGCATGAGCGTGATCCGGTCCCCGCACAGCGGGTTCGCACCCTCGTACGAGGCGTCGGCATCCTCGATGACCCCGAAGTTATGGGGCCGTCGATAGTGTTCGAGGATGTAATCGCGGTAAAGGTCGTCCATTTCGACCTCGACTATAGCGCGAATGTTCAATCCCGACCATATCGCTCGGATATGCCCGTGCGTACTCTTGGCCGCCGCCGGGCGGTACGAACCGCGTGGTCCCCGGCTCGACCGCTTGGGGTATGGTCAAGCGACCCATGGCGACGATGCTCATCAGCCCACTCCATGCCCGGCTCACGGGTCAGGCGTCCCGGCGCGGCCTGATCCCGCGGGTCCCGGCCGCCGATAGCCTGCTGGCCGATGCCGAGACGTGGCTGCAGGCGACCTTTCCTGAAGCTGTCCGATCGATCCAGCGGCCGGTGCGCGAGCAGGGCGAGGCGGAGCTGACCGTCGAACTCCACCCGGCGGCTCCGCCGCTGGTCATGACCGCGTCCGACACCGGTCGCGTGGCGGTCACCGCGGCGACCGAGACCGTCGGCCCGGGCTACCACCGGTTCGTCGGCCGACTCCTCGAACGGATGGGCACGGACCTCGCGCTCACCTGGGAACGCGGCGGCGATGAACGGCGCGATCCACTCACGGACGCGACAGCCACGACCTTCGCCGACCGGCCCGTCGCGGAGCGCGGCTATCTGGCGTGGCTCGGCCGCTCGCTCATGGAGGCCCGCGCACGTCGGTCGACCATGGACCGGCCGATCGCACTCGGCCTGCCGGATGACGTTCGCTATCACGTCGAAGGCGCGATCCTGACCGCGCTCGGCCCGCGCGACGCCGCGTGGCTGGACGTAGCGGTCACGGACACTCGCATCGCCACCGACGTCACGCCGTGGTGGGCGGACGCGACGGACGGCCAGTACCTGCTCAACCGGGCGCTGTGCCTGATGTGGACCGAGGTCCGCTGGCGGGCGCCCGCGCTCAAGGATGAACGGCTCCTCCTCGACGAGATCCATCGGTTGCTGTCGAAGGCCTATCCGACCGATCCGACCCTCGCCTATCCGTGGCGGGCCTGGGCGGAGCTGGTCGACCACGCCAGCAACGAGGATCCGATGGCGACCCAGGTCCGCAACCGCGCCGCGACCGCCGACGAGGATGAGCGGACCATCGGCTATCGCCGAGCACCGGTCACCATCCGTCACGAGGGTTGGGCGCTCGAGATCCCGGGCTCCTTCGCCGAGCACCGAACGGCCGAGGAATGGTGGGGCGGCGGCGCCGGCCGGAACATCACGCTGGCCGCCGTGCAGACCGGGACCGCGACCGGCGCGATGGCCGCCCAGTCCTTCATCCAGCAGTTCGCGGGCGAGCTCGGCCCCGATGCGATCGACCACCGAGCCGGCGGGGTCATCGGGCGCGCGACGTTATCCACCGATACCAGCTCGGGGCTCGAGGTCGGCGTCCTCGAAGGCTATTCGGCGGTCGTCGGGTCCGGGGCGGCGGTCAGGATCGTGTTCGACGATCCGGCCGACTGGGACTGGGCCGTCGAGATGTGGCGGTCGCTCGCCCCGGGTTGATCGCGGCGGCTCGCCCGTTCCGGCGCGGGCGAGATCGCTCAAGGCGCGATTCCGGCCGGGTCGACGACCTTGGCCTGCTCGACGGCCAGGCGCTGCGCTTCGTTCGCTTCGAGCACCAGGTCGTTTACGTGGCGGAATTCATCATCGGTGGGTTCTGCGTCGAGCAGACCGGCGAGTCCTTCCAACCAAGCAGCATGCGTAGCCCACGCCTCCCGCCAGGTCCCGCTGCGACGAGATTCCCGTCGCGCCTCTGCGGCGAGTCGGTTGATCTCCACCTTCTGACCACTCGGGTCTTCATTCGCGTTGATCCGACGGACCATTTCGTTGGCCGCTTCGGAAGCATCCTCGAAGCGAGCCCCGACTAGGCGCGTGGCGAATGGCTCCCCGAGGAGCCAGGCCGGCAACCGCTCATACGTCTTTTGTGGATCGGTCACCACAAGCGCGAACAAGCCACATGCGGCCAGGTAGATCGCGAATGCGACCACCATCGGTGCGTCGAACAACGTGCCAACGACTTGCGAGAACGCCGTCAACAATGTCAGGGGCGGGACGAAGATCAGGATGGCGCGCCATGGATATCGCTTCGCCCGCAGGTACAACGTCATCCCAGTCGGAAGGACCGTCCAGATCAGCGGATACATCCAAACGTTGCTCGCGACGGCATAGGCAAGCCAGACGACCAGGACCACCGTTCCTGCGCCGGACGGCCAGTTGATGGGATCCAATCGAGAGATGCGTGCATGCCGAGGTTGCTCGCCCACCGATACATCGTCTCCCGCACGGCGGACACGTCAAGGTCCCGGTGCAACGTCGTGCGCAGGCTGACCCATGTGGCCCGCGCCATAATCCGGGGCATGTACGTGCCAGCCCATTTCAAGCCGGACGACGGGACCGTCCGCGAACTCCTGCGCAAGCTTGGCGCGGCCAACCTGATCACGGCCACGGCCGACGGTCTGCTGGCCACGATGCTGCCGCTGGTCTACGACGAAGGTGAGAGCCGGCCCGGGCTCGGACCGTGGGGCGCGCTGCTCGGGCACGTAGCCCGGAACAACGGGCAGTGGCGCGTCCCGGCCATCGGCCAGGCGCTCGTCATCGTCCAGGGCCCCGACGCGTATATCTCGCCGGCCTGGTACGCGACCAAGCGCGAACACGGCCGGGTCGTTCCGACCTGGAACTACATCACCGCGCATGTCCATGGTCGCCTCGTGATCCACGACGACGCGGCCTGGGTCGAGGCGAACGTCCGCCGGCTGACGGCGAAACATGAGGCAAGCCGCGCCGAACCATGGTCGGTCGACGACGCGCCGGAGGCCTACATCGCCGGTCAACTGAAAGCCATCGTCGGCGTCGAGATCGTGATCGACCGGGCCGAAGGCAAGGTCAAGCTCAGCCAGAACCGCTCGGCGGCGGACATGAATGGAGCTATCGAGGGCCTGGAGGGGCTGGGCGAACACGAGGTCTCGGCCGCGATGCGCAAGGTGGCCGACGAGAGGACTCGCTGACTCGGTCGATCGACCTCAGTGGCCGATGCCCGGTCCTCGATCACGCCGACGGATCGAGGATGGTCAATCCAGCGAACGCGGTTCGGTGGAACCCGCGGTCGCGGGTGAGCAGACGGTCTGCGTGCTCGAGTGCGTGCGCGCCGACCAGGAAGTCAGTCACGAGTCGCTCGCGCGGGCCGCCTCGGTTGCGATACGCGCGCCAGGCCGCCCCTGCCCGGGAAGCCGCGGTAACGCCGATCGGCTCGAATGCGACCGGGAATCCGCGAAGCGCTGTGTCGGCGGCGTGCTCATCGGGGAAGGCGGCAACGACCTCTGCCCATACGACGTCGCAGGCGACCACCGTCCCCTCAGCGAGACAACGTCGCAGCGCGAACAGTGAGTCGTCGCGAAACCCGGGGTCAGCCGTCAGGATGTCGATCAGAACGTTGGTATCGACCGCCGTGATCACCTGCCCAGGTCATCCGGACCTGGACCCCGGATCTCCCGGATGAACGCGTCCGTGCCGCCCGGGATGGGCGGCAGGATGCCGACCAGCTCATCGAGATGATCGGCCGGCACGAGTTTCCGGCCGACGAGCCGACCATCCGCTTCTTCGAAGTCGAGGACCGTGCCGGGCCGCAGCCCCAGACGATCGCGCAGGCGCTTCGGGATGGTGATCTGGCCCTTCTCGCTGACCGTCGTTTTCATACCGTCATGGTAGGAATCTCGTACCAGTTGTCAAGACGCGCGGCATGGTCACCTACGAGGCGCAAATCCAGTACCAGGAGTCGCCGATCGCCTCCTGCTCTCGGCCCTGGCCGCTCCCCTCCGGATCCGGATCGAGGCTCCCAGTGTCCGGTGCGAATTCGTAGCCGCAATATGGATCAGGTGACATCGTCACCCAGGTCGTGAAGAAGACCATGAACGGTTGGTTGCGCACCGTGACGTTCCCGCCGATCGATGCCGAAGCCAGGTCATCCGGCAACAAGATCCGGTCGAGTTCGTCCCTGTTGGCTAACTGGCCCGACCGGATCATCTCCACGATCTGAACGCGCCGATCCTGGGCCGCGCCCTCATCGTCGCGTGTCGGCGACGACAGGAACAAGGACGTGCATCCACCAAGGAAGACCGCCGGGATGAGGACGCTCGATCCAAATCGAAGAGCGCCCGCCCAACTCACTGAACCGGTCCGCACGCCCTCAAGACGCGATGTGGACGTGGACTGTGATGCCTCAGCCGTTGAAGACGCGCTGGACTTCCTTGAGGCCCGCCGCGAGGGCATCGATGTCGTCGCGGGTCGAATAGACGTTGAAGGACGCACGCGCCGTGGCCGCCAGGTCGAGGCGCTCGTGGAGCGGCATCGTGCAGTGGTGGCCGGCACGAACCGCGACGCCGGAGCGATCCAGGACCTGGGCGACGTCGTGCGGGTGGATCCCGGGCAGGTTGAACGGGACGACGCCGCCACGCAGGTCGGGGTCCATCGGGCCGTAGAGGGCGATGTCGGGCACCTCGCGCGGGAGCGTCTCCAGCGCGTATGCGACGAGGTCGCGCTCGTGCTCGCGAACGGCATCCATCCCGAGCGCTTCGAGGTACTCC